>JAPLGY010000768.1 GCA_026389955.1 Caldilinea sp.
CCCAAGGACCTTGAATGGAGACAGTACCTATGAAGCTCTTCTTGCGTGTATCCCTTCTTCTAGCTGGCTTGTTTGCCTTGCTCTGGTTCGGCCTTGTGGTGCCGCTGGCCAGCCGCGCTCAAAGCGGTGCCAATCAGCTCAGTATTGCCGCTGTCACCGCTGCACCGGGCAGCAGCGGCAGCTTTGCCATCAATCTGGCCAATGCCAATGCGGTTGCCAGCGGCGAGATTCGCCTGACGTATGATGCCACTACCGGTCTGACGATTACCAATGTTGTGGCCAACAGCCGTACAGCTGGCTTCACGGTCAGCCGCAGTTTCAATGCTGCCAACCCGGCGCAGAGCCAGGTGGTGATCCTCTTCTTCAACCTCAGCAGCCTGGCAATTGTGCCGGGTAGCGGCGCGATCGTCGACGTCCAGTATACGACGGCGCTGACAGCGACCGGCTCGACCGTGCTCGACATCACGACTGCCGTCCTGGCTGACGCAGCTGCCAACGGGTTGAGCGTCACTGCCAGCGATGGCTCGTTGACGATCCAGCCGCCTACGCCGACACCAGTGCCGACTGCCACGCCCACCGCCACCAATACTGCGCAGCCGCCTACGTCGACGCCCACGCCGACCACGCCGCCCACAGCCACTGCTACGAACACAGCGCAGCCACCTACGCCAACTTCCACGTTCACTGCCACACCCATCCCCTCTCACACACCGACTGCCACGCCCACTGCCACGCCGCTTGCACCTGGCTATGCTGTGCTGGCCCTGGCGCCCACGACGCAGACGGTTGCATTGGGCCAGACTGTCAGCGTGGCGATTCGCGTGCGCACGAACCAGCCGGTCGATGGTGCCGCTGCTTTTATCGACTTTGACCCGACAAAACTCCGGGTTGCCTCGATCACTGCCGGCACAGGGCTCCCGATAGTCGTGCAGAACCAGTTTGACAATGGCCAGGGACGCGTGAGCTTCGCCGCCGGCGCGCTCACGCTGCCCTATCCATCCAGCGATTTTGTACTGGCGACCGTTGTCTTCACCGCCACAGGTGCCACCAGCAGCACGCCTCTCACCTTCGCCCACACCAACCCGTGGGCGAGTGACATCACGCTGAACGGCAATTCCGTGCTGGCAGCCCGTGAGCCGGCCAGCGTCACCGTGCATGAAATGGTGCTGGTCGGTCGCGTGCAGCCGCCTGGCCGCCCGGCCGCACCCCACGCGCGCTGGCGCATTCCGGTTACTCTGTCGCTGCAGAGCCTGACTGGCGGGGGAAGCACAAACACTGCGCTCACGCTGGACTCCTCTGGCTACTTCACACGCACCGATCCTGCCCCTGGCCAGTACCGGATTGGGGTACGCGGCGCCAACACGCTGCGTATTGCGCGTGAAGTTGCCTTGCTCGCCGGTGTGAATCAGGTGGACTTCGGCCTCTTGCGCGGCGGCGACAGCAACGGCGACAACTACGTGACGATTCTCGACTTCTCCATTCTGGCCGCTACCTTTGCGCGCTGCACCGGCTACGCCGGCTACGATGATCGCGCCGACTTCAACGGCGATACCTGCGTAACCATTCTCGATTTTTCCACCCTCAGCGCCAATTTCAGCACCGGTGGCGACAGTGCTGCTGCACACGCCAGTACAGAGGCGGCTGAACCGGTTGCTGCCCTGATCGCTGCTGTGCATGGCCTGCCGCTCACTTCAGAGACGGAATTTACAGTCGATTTGGTCGTGGACACACACACTGCACGGATCGATGGGGCTGCGGCTTATCTTGTCTTTGACCCGGCACTTGTCCAGGTGCGTGAGGTGCTTGCGGGCACCACCCTGCCGGAGCAGCTCCAGCACGAATTCGACAACCGCCTCGGTACAATTGCAGTTGCAGCCGGGGCATTCAACCAGACACACAGCGGACGTTTTGTGCTGGCGACGGTGAAGTTCGTCGCTGTTGCCGCTGGCGGCAGTGTGTTGGCCTTCACCCAAGACGACCCGGCACGTCAGAGTGACGTCGCTTTTGCCGGCACCTCGTTGCTGGCGAGCACACAGGATGCGTTGCTGGAGATTTCCGCGCCGACTGTCCCTGCCCTCTTTTTGCCGCTGATCACGATGGAGTGACCTGGTGGGGTGTCGCTGGTACAGGTGGTCCGAAACAACCTGCCATCGAGGCAACAAGGGGTTTTCCTTGATGGGTCCACTTTTCGTCCCATCGGGGCGCATGACTTTAGAACCGGATCTTGCCACGCGTCGGCGGAGAGCGGACGGAACTGAGATGGCCCGCTTTCGTCTTTTGGAACGGTTGTTTTCCGTACCGCGGTTCTTGATGAACTATACTGGCCGATATGAACAGTCATAAAAGTGCAGGTCTGACTGGATGCTAAAGTCGAACATCAAATGGATCGCTGTTGGGTCTGTGTTTTTTCTGCTCCTCTATTTTGCACAGGCTGCTGCAGGCATTGGAAGCCCGGACATCCGCCAGGCAATTCCGTTGACGCCATACCAGCCCAATGATGAAGAGGAAGTAAGAACAGCGTTGCAACAAGCTTTACGTGCACGCGCGACCGCGATGGCCCCGAGCGATCAATCGTCTGATCTTGCCTCATCCATCCAATCGATCGCCATCGATGGAGAATGGGCACATGCCTACCTGCAGCCGCCGGAAAATCCATCTCAGCCGCATGTGAATCTGGCGACAGTTGCCCTCTTGCGTCGAGTGGGCCAGGACACTTCCTGGCAGGT
>JAPLGY010000697.1 GCA_026389955.1 Caldilinea sp.
CGGACGCGCTCGGTACGGCCACCGAAATGCGCGCAATGAAGAATTATGCCGGACACCGGCTCTCGCCGTGGCTTGGCCACCTGATGGTCTCACGGACCGAAACCGCCCGCGCCCTGCTGACACCCGGCGAGGTCATGCAGCTTCCTCCCGATCAGGAAATCGTGATGGTGGCTGGCGTCGCGCCGATCGCCTCGGCAACGATGGTTCCGGTCGGCTTGACCGCATAAGGGTGGCTTTCGCTGCCGATCCAGATAGCAGCGATCTGGCGCGGGTCTACGGCGGCGCGTGCCAGCGCGTTGCGGGCTGCTTCGACGCTCATGGTGGCGGTATCTTCATCTAGCCCGGGCACTGCTTTTTCTTTCACCGGGCTTTGGGTCTGTCCGTCTGTCCAGACCCGGCTGATTTCGGTGCCAGGCAGGCGATAGCGTGGCACATAGGCTCCATACCCTACCAGGCCGACTGGGCGAATTGGCTGATTCAACATGGTGTTTTGTCCTATGATAAAAGTTCTCGTGCCCGTTCGACACGAATTTTTCCTTCTGCGACCAGCTGGGCGGCGATGGCGTCGACGGTGCTGCCGCTGGCCCCAGCGGCGAGTGCGACCTGGCGAGCATGCAGCGTCATGTGTCCTTGCTGGATTCCTTCGCTGGCCAGCGCGCGCAGTGCAGCTAAATTTTGGGCCAGCCCGACGGCGGCCATCACTTCGTTCAGCTGGCGAGCATGCTGGACTCCCAGCAGCTTGAGGGCGACCTGGGCGGTCGGGTGGGCACGGGTGGCGCCGCCGACGATTCCGGCCGCCAGCGGCAGCTCCAGACGGCCGTACAGCCAGGGACCGGTGTTTGAGTTCTGTTCGACAGTTTCGCAGGGGGGGGGCTGCTTGTCAGCAATCACCCTCCACTCGGTCAAGGCACGGTATTGGCCATCTCGGGCAGCGTAGGCATGGGCACCTGCCTCGATCGCCCGCCAATCGTTGCCGGTGGCGACGGCGACGGCGTCGATTCCGTTGAGGATGCCTTTGTTGTGGGTGGCTGCACGGTACGGGTCGGCGACTGCAAAGGCATTGGCATGTGCGATGCCGTCGATCACGGTGCTGCCGTCGTTTTCCGGCGTAGCGAATGTGGCGGCGGGGATCGTCACCTCAGCCCAGGCGCGACGGCGGTCGCTCAGGTTGCTGAGGATGCGCAACAAGGCATGTCCGCCGCTCAGCGTTTCGAGCTGTGGAGCGATCGTCTCGGCTGCCGTGTTGACGGCGTTGGCTCCCATGGCGTCCAGGGTGTCGAAGAGCAGGTGGACGACCAGCATGGGGACAGTGGGGGTCACAGGCAGGCAGCGCACCTCGATCTCCAGCGGTCCTCCTCCCTGTGCTGCGATCGAGGGGCTGGTATTGGCGGCGGCCAGCAGTGCCGGTTGGGCGGCCAGGATGCGGGCCGTCGCCTGTTCCATGTCCGGGACTCCCAGCAGCTGCACCTGGGCGATCATCACAGAGCGGGTAGAGCCAGTCTGAAAACCGCCGCCGCTGCGTGCCAGGCGGGCTGCATAGCTCACGGCGGCGATCACGGAAGGCTCCTCGACCACCATGGGGACGAGCAGTTCGCGGCCGTTGACGACAAAATTGGTTCCAATCCCGAGAGGGAGGCTGTAGACGCCGACGACGTTTTCGACCATTTTGTCGGCCTGGGCCACCGAGAGTCCGGCGTGCAGCGTTTCGATCTCTGCGGTGTTCAGACCTGCCCAGGCGGCCAGGAGGGCGGTGCGTTCGGCGACGCTTTTTTGGTAGAAACCACTGAGGCGGGAAGTGGGGTGGGGGGCATCTGGCTGGGTCATTGTCAGCTCCTTCTGTCAGGTACAGCGCTGCGTGTGAGCGAGGCTTTGGCTCAGCTGAACGCAGCCAGCGTCCGGGTGATCAGGGGGCTCAGCAGCTGGGGGGCGAGCGCTGCGGTCAGCACGAGGAGAAGCAGGGTGACGGCCAGCCCGATGGAGAGGGCTCCCTCGCGGGCGGTCAATCTGGCTTCCTGCGTTGCGAAGAGCAGGCGGGCGAGCCGGATAAAGCCGGCGACGACCCCGGCGGAGGCAACGACGATGGCCATAGAGGGGCGCCAGTCGATCTGGGCGAGTGTCTGCAGCGCTGCCCAGTGGCCGGCAAAGCCTGCGGTGAGTGGAAAACCTGCCAGCCCCAGCCCTCCCAGCAGCAGCGCTGCGCTGTTCCAGGGCATGCGGAGTCCGATGGAGCGCAGCGGCCACATGGTCAAGGTCCCCGCTTGTTGCTGGATGGCGTTGAGTCCGACCGCCGTGGTGGCCATGCTGATGATGCGCAAGATGAAGAGGAAGAGCACCGCAGTCCAGCTGCGCAAGCCGGGTGTAGAGAGGGCGAAGAGGATCAGTCCCCAGTCGTGCAGGGCGGCATAGCCCCACAGACGCCCGGCCTGGAGGGTGCCGAGCGCTGCTATCCCTCCCCAGGCTGCGGTCAACAGCCCCAGGATTCCTATCCACAGCGGCCAGTAGGTCTGGCGCACGACGAAGGGATAGGTGTTTACGGCCTGTGCGACCAGGTGCAGCACGGCCAGCTGGTAGAAAAGGCTGGTCAGCAGGGTGATGGTGGGGGGCGCGCTTTCGCTGGTAGCTGCCCAGCTGCCGTGCAGCGGAAATGGAGCCAGCAGCAGCAGCAGGCCCAGCCCGAGCAGCGTGCCGGCGGTCTGGGTGAGGGCAAGATTTTGTGGGTCGAGCGGGATCTGTTCGATCCACCAGCCTCCGACCAGAAAGAAGGGTGCGGCCAGCAGTGGCGGCAACAGCAAGCGCAGGGGGCCTGCCTGGCTGGCGGCGTGGCCGCCAGGTTCGCTGTGCAGGGCAGTGGAGGCTGCCACCAGCATGCTCAACAGGATCGGCGCGACCAGAATCGTGGGCACCGGCGCTGCTGTGAAGAGGGCCAGTGCGGTGTACCCGCCCAACAGCCCCCAGACCTGGGCTGGAAAGGGCGTGGGGCGACTCTGCTGGAGGTTGAGGAGCAGTGCGGCCGCTGCGATCAGCTGACAGATCGCCACGATCGGTGCGTTGTTTGTTTTGATCTGGATTGCGTAACCGGCAAATTGGAGCGGTGCTTCCAGGTCAATGCTGCTGCCGCCCGGCAGCAGCCAGATCGGGCGGCTCAGGTCGAGGGACCAGAACCACAGCGTCAGCAGGGCTGCGCTGCCAGCCCCTGCAGCCGAGACCCAGCGCCCCTGTGCCCGCAGCCAGTAGCTGGTGACGGCGGCTGCCGCGTACAATCCGAAAAGCAGGCCCAAAAAAGGGAAGCCTGCAACCCCGATCGGGTTCATGATCGGGTTCATGATCGGGTTCATGGCTGTTGTTCCGTCTTTGGCGCAGGGGGCAGGGGCGAGCGGCGCTGTGCTGACGGCCCAGCAGGGGGAGCTGCCGGGGAAACGGCGGACGGCTGGCTGAGGAGCCACCTGGGCGCTGGGCGCTGCGTCGCTGGGAGGGAAAGGTGTGGAGGCTGGGGGGAGGCTGGAGGGAGCTGCTGGGCCAGCGCGCGGCCGGCACACGCCAACGCCAGCAGGATCTGGGCCATTCCGACCAGCACGGCGGCGCCGGAGGCAGGAGCCAACAGGGCGGCCAGGCTCTGCAGCGGTGCAGTCAACAACAACAGGCCACTCCCCGTCTGGACAGGTGCGTTGGACAGGCTCAACAGCACCAGCCCGCACAGGCCAATCCAGCAGAGCAGATCGGTCTCGGCCTGGGTCAGCAGGGGGAGGCTGATGGATGGGCTGACGGCCTGCCAGGCGGCCAGCAAAAAGCCGAGCCCGCAGAGCCGGATCAGCCAATTGCCAGCCGGGGCGGTGGGGATTGGAGAGAAACTTCCAGCCTGCCACAGCAGCAGGCCAGCCAGCAGCGCTGCCAGCCACTGACTGGCGGTGACCAGTGCCAGCGGGCTGTGCAAGGC
>JAPLGY010000342.1:0-1417 GCA_026389955.1 Caldilinea sp.
ACTGCTATACTGACGCATAGAGAACGAATTGGACAGCCAGACAGCGCTGTCAAGGAGAGACGCTTTCTATGCGACTGGATCGTTTTACCCAAAAAGCACAGGCTGCCCTGCTCGAAGCGCAAAATTTTGCCGAACAGTACAAAGCCGCCACGGTGGAACCAGAACATCTGCTCAAGGCGCTGCTGCGCCAGGAAGGAGGAGTGGTTCCTGCGCTGCTCGCCCGCATCGGGGGGGATCACAGCGGGGTTGAGCGATCGCTCGACCAGCAGCTGGCAGCTCTGCCCCGCACCCAAGGAGCTGCGGTCCAGGTCGGCTTCAGCCGCAGCCTGGCCGACCTGCTCACCGACGCCCAGCAAGTGGCTCAGTCGATGAAAGACGAGTATACCTCGACCGAACATCTGCTGCTGGCCCTGCTGTCAAGCACCCACAAGATTCGGCCGCTGCTGGCGCGCCACGGCATCGACTACAACAGCGTGATCCAGGCGCTGGCAGCGGTGCGCGGCAACCAGCGGGTCACCACCGATACCCCGGAAACCCAGTATGAAGCGCTGACCAAGTACGGCCGTGACCTCACGGCCGAAGCCCACAAGGGCAAACTCGACCCTGTGATCGGTCGCGACGACGAGATTCGACGCACCATCCAGATCTTGAGCCGGCGCACCAAAAACAACCCCGTCTTGATAGGCGAACCTGGGGTCGGCAAAACAGCGATCGTCGAAGGGCTTGCCCAGCGCATTGTCCAGGGGGACGTTCCCTCCACGTTGCGTAACCGCCAGGTCGTTGCCCTGGATATGGGCGCATTGGTTGCTGGCGCCAAGTACCGCGGCGAATTTGAAGAACGGCTCAAGGCCGTGTTGCAAGAGATCGTCGCCGCCGAAGGACGAATTATCCTGTTCATCGACGAAATGCATACGTTGATTGGGGCCGGTGCTGCGGAGGGAGCGATGGATGCCGCCAACATGCTCAAGCCGCTGCTGGCGCGCGGCGAACTGCACGCGATCGGGGCGACCACCCTCGACGAATACCGCAAACATATCGAAAAAGATGCGGCACTCGAACGCCGTTTCCAGCCGATACAGGTCGACGAACCGAGTGTGGAGGATTCGATCCGTATTTTGCGCGGGCTCAAGGAACGCTACGAGGTGCATCACGGGGTGCGCATCACCGACGGTGCTGTCATCGCTGCCGCCACCCTCAGCCACCGGTATATTGCCGATCGCTTCCTCCCCGACAAAGCCATCGATCTGATCGACGAGGCGGCCAGCCGCCTGCGCATGCAGATCGACTCCAAGCCCCAAGAACTCGACGGCATTGACCGTGAGCGGATGCAGCTGGAGATCGAACGCGAGGCGCTCAAAAAAGAAAAGGACGAGGCCAGCCGTGCAAGGCTGGCGGAACTGGAGGAGACCCTGGCCAA
>JAPLGY010000342.1:1440-3176 GCA_026389955.1 Caldilinea sp.
GCTGGCAGGCCGAAAAGGCGGCGATTCAGCAGGTTCGGGCCAGCAAAGAGCGGATCGACCAGCTGCGCGTCGAAATCGAACAGGCGGAGCGCGCCTATGATCTGCAGAAAGCAGCAGAGTTGCGCTATGGTACGCTGCGCCAGTGGGAGAACGAACTGGCCAGTGCTGGAGCTCGCGTGCAGGAACTCCAACGCCAGGGAGCGCTGCTCAAAGAGGAGGTCGATGCCGAGGAGATCGCCGCCATCGTCAGCAAGTGGACCGGCATCCCGGTCGCCCGTCTGCTGGAAAGTGAGCGCGCCAAACTGTTGCAGATGGACGCCATCTTGCACCGGCGGGTGGTTGGCCAGGAAGAAGCCGTGCACTCGGTCGCCACCGCGATCCGCCGCAGCCGAGCTGGTTTGCAGGATCCCAACCGCCCGATCGGCAGTTTTATTTTTCTGGGGCCGACTGGAACCGGCAAGACGGAGCTGGCGCGCAGCCTGGCCGAACTGCTCTTCGACGATGAAAATGCCCTGGTGCGCATCGACATGAGCGAATACCAGGAACGACACACGGTGGCCCGGTTGATCGGTGCCCCGCCCGGCTATATCGGCTACGATGAAGGCGGCCAGCTGACCGAAGCAGTGCGTCGGCGCCCCTATGCTGTGGTGCTCTTCGATGAAATTGAAAAGGCCCACCCCGAGGTCTTTAATCTGCTGTTGCAGCTGCTCGACGACGGCCGGCTGACCGACAGCCAGGGGCGCACCGTCGATTTTAAGAACACGATCGTGATCATGACCAGCAACCTGGGCAGCAGCTATATCCTGGAGGTAGCGGCTGTCGATGCAGAGGTCGAGCGGCGGGTACGTGAGCTGCTGCGCAGCCATTTCCGCCCTGAGTTCCTCAACCGGATCGACGATATCGTAGTCTTTCACGCGCTGAGCCGAGCACAGCTGAAAGCGATCGTCGATATCCAGCTTGGACGGCTCCGCCAGCTGCTCAGCGCACGGCGGATTTCGCTCGAGCTGAGCGAAAACGCCAAAGACCTGCTCGTCGCCGCCGGCGATGACCCTGCTTTTGGGGCACGCCCGCTCAAACGTGTGCTGCAACATCGGATCGCCGACCCGTTGGCTCTTGAGCTTCTGCAAGGCAAGATCCAAGACGGCGACCACGTGGTGGTCGACACGTCCGGCGATGAACTGACCTTCACCCGCCTCGAAGTGCTGCCCGCGTGATCGCCGCCGGACGGCGGGTGGCACGTCTGCCCGCTGTCCGAGGTTCTGTGTATGCGCTTCTATGTGACCGGCGTCCGCTGGTGGGGATAGCGGGCATACAGCTCAGCAGCCACAGCCCGTTGCAGCCGCTCTACCGCGACAGCCAGATCGGTAAAGGTGGTGTAGAGCGGTGCAACCCCCAGCCGGATGTTGTCGGGGGCTCGAAAATCGGGCAGAACGTTGAGGTCTCGGATCAGCGCTTGGTTGATGCGCCAGCCTTCCACATGGCCGAGGGCAAGATGCGAGCCCCGTTCGGCGGCCTGGCGTGGCGATCGGAGGGTGTATCCCCAAGGTTCCAAATGCTCTGCCCACAAGGCGATCAGATGGTCGGTCTGCTGGACAGATTTGTGGCGCAGTGCGGCCATTCCGGCTTCCAACAGGAGGTCGACCCCCGGTTCAATCAAGGCCAGCGACAGCACCGGGGGGGTGCCGGTCAAGAAGCGGCGCAAACCCGGCTGCGGTCGGTATTCCAGCGCAAACTCG
>JAPLGY010000178.1 GCA_026389955.1 Caldilinea sp.
CCGAACGAGGAGAAGGATTTGGAGAGCCCGGCCACATAGATCAGCCGGTCTTGCAGATAATCCAGCCCATAATAGCGCACGATGCCGTTGCCCTTGTGGCCGTAGGGCATGGCGGGGGAAGGCTCTTCGCCGATCACGCCGATGCCATGGGCGTCGTCCATGTAGACCCAGGCGTTGTACTTTCTGGCCAGACGGGCAAATTCTGGCAGTGGCGGGTACTCTCCCGACATCGAATAGACCCCGTCGATGGCGATGATCTTGGTCTGTTCGAGCGGGTAGCGGGCCAGCTTCGCTTCCAGGTCAGCCGGGTCGTTGTGTCGGAAATCCAGATACTCGGCGCCGTTGGTCTGGGCCAATCGGCACGCTTCGATGATCGATCGGTGCGCCGAAATGTCTTTGAGGATCACCCCGTCTGGGCCCGCCAGGAGGGGCAACACGCCGGCGTGGAGCAGGGTGACCGCTGGGAAGACCAATGTTGTCGGGGCTCCTACCAGCTCGGCCAGCGCCTGTTCGAGATCTTCGTAGATACCCGGCGAAGCGACCGCCCGGGTCCAGCTCGGGTGCACGCCCCATTTTTGCAGCGCCGGCGGGATCGCCTCCATCACCTCCGGTTCCAGGTCGATGCCCAGGTAATTGCAGGAGGCAAAGTCAAAGATCCAGCGCCCCTCGACTTTGACCTTGCGCCCGATCTGTTCGGTCACCACCGCATGGATCTGCGGCACCTCTTCTGCAGCGGCGGTGAAATCTTCTACCTCAGCCGGGGGGGGCTGGGAAGCAGTCGGGTCTGGGGCAAGGCGCCCCAGAATCATTGTGCTGAGACTTTGCACGGTGGCGCCGGCGCGCAGGATTTGTTCGGCCGGGATCATCACTTTGCATTCACGCTCGAGCCGATTTTTCAGGTCGGTCGTCATCAGCGAATCCAACCCCAGCTCTTTGAGTGGGCGTTCCGGCGGCAGCGGCTGGCTGGCACGCACCCCCAGCACCTGGCGCACCTGCTTTTGCACAAAGGCGACCAGCAGGGAGAGCTGCTGGTCCTGAGAGGTCTGCCAGAGCTGTTCGAGCAGCCTGGCCTGTGCTGGTTTGCTCGTCTCCGCTTCCCGCTGTGGGGCTGTGCGAAACAGGGCAGCCGGCGTCGCCTGTTTGAACGTCACGCCGTTGAGCTGAGCGAACACACCGGTCGCATCCAACAGCGTCACATCGACATTCACAATCGTCTCTGCTGCGGTCAGGCCGGCAGTCTCGGGGGATTGGAGGCAGGCATACGCCCAAAGGCCCGTACCTGCGGTGCGGTAGAGCAGCAGCTGCGCGATGCTGACCGGGAGATAGGTCTGCCCCTCCAGGAAGGGAGGGAAAGTGGCCAGAGCGACCTGAATGCCTCCTTCGAGCAGGACTGCGTGCAGCCCGAAGAGTTCAGCTGCCCCTTGTGCGGCGGCAGGCAGCTGCAGGCGCCCCAGCGCACAGCCCTCCCCACCCCACAACTCCTGCAGAATCTGATAGTCCGATCCATCTGAGTAGATCTCCTCTGGCGCCCGATAGAAGATTTGGCGGGCGCGGGTCTGGGCATAGAACCGCTCGGTCGGGAGCTCGGCAGGGCAACGGCTGCGCAAGGCCGCCAGGTGGGCGGAGGGGACGGCTGTGCCCTCCAGGGTACGCAGCGCGCCGCGCAGGTGGCGTGTCCGGGAGGAAGGAGCGGCCAGGCTGAAAATTTGGACCTCTTGTCGTCCCTCTTCGGCGGGCAGCAGCACGGCCTGCATCGTCACCGTCGCCCCCGGCGACTCGGGCAGGCACAGCGCCTGTTCCAGGAGACAATTTTCCAGACAAAGCTGGTCGACGTTGAGAATCTCGCGGCCGACGGCAAGCACATTTTCCAGGTAGAATCCTGTGCTGAGCAGCGTTCGCCCAAAGACACGGTAGTGTGTGAGATAGGGGGGCAGGTGACGGCCGACCTCGTAGGAGACACGCTGGGCGCCGTCGCTGGCCAGCGGCGGCTGGCTGGCCTGTGGCGGTGCAGCGGTCGCGACTGTCGCCACCCAATAGCGCTCGCGCTGGAAGGGGTAGGTCGGCAGAGCCAGCCGCTGCCGTTGGCCGCTCTCTGGCTGCCACACCCCCTCCCATGCGACCTGGCAGCCGTGCGCGTACAATTCACCCAGGCTGGAAAGCAGCTGCTGCCAGTCGCTTTGTCCGGGTCGCAGGCTGGGCAGGAAGGCGGCTGGCTGGCTGGGCAGGCAGTTCTGCGCCATTCCCAGCAAAGTGGGTCTGGGGCCGACCTCCACATAGAGGGTTGTGCCCTGTCGGTGCAGTTCCTGCACCCCGTCGGCGAAGCGCACAGTGGCGCGCAGATGGTGCCGCCAGTACTCTGGGGTGGCGATCCGCTCGTTTTCCAAAGCGCCTGTGACGTTCGACACAAACGCGATCCGGGGGGGAGAAAAGGTCAGCTGGCGGGCGATCGCCGCAAATTCGTCCAGAATGGGCTCCATGAGGGGGGAGTGGGAGGCACAGGTGATCTTGAGGCGGGTCGCCTTGGCTGCGGGCAGCTTGGCCAGCACCTGCTCGATCGCAGCGCTGTCGCCCGAGATGACCACATTCTGTGGGCCGTTGACCACACCGACCGAGACCCGATCCTGCCAAGGCGTCACTGCCTGGCCAACCACCTGCTCCTCGGCTTCCAGAGCCACCATTGCGCCGGCTGCCGTACTCCCCATCAGCCGTCCGCGCGCGGCGATCAGCTTCAGCCCGTCTTCAAAGCTGAAGACACCGGCCACGCAGGCAGCGGCGTATTCGCCGGCGCTGTGGCCCATCACAAAATCTGGGCGAATTCCCCAAGCTTTCCAGAGGCTGGCCAGCGCGTATTCGATTGCAAACAGCGCCGGCTGCATGTAGGCCATCTCGTCGATCCGGGTGAGATCGGCCGAGTCATGTTCAGAGGTTGCAGGATAGAGGGCCTCCAAAAGAGACAGCCCTTCGCTGGCGCGCAGCAGCGCGTCGCATTCGTCGAGGATCTGACGAAAGAGCGGCTGCGTCGCATAGAGCTCGCGGCCCATGTGGATCGACTGGGCGCCGCCGCCCGTAAACAGAAAGGCGATGCGCGGGCGTTCGGCGGCAGCCGGTGGGCAGGCCAGCCCCGGCGCCGGCTCGCCGGCGACAAAGGCTTGGAGCTGTTCGCTCAGCTCCTCGGCGGTGGCGGCGACTGCGGCCAGACGGCAGGGGAAGTGGGCGCGGCCCAACTGGGCCGTATAGGCCAGATCGGCCAGGTTCACTGCTGGATGGCCCGCCAGGTGCTCCAGGTAGCGTTGGGCCAGCGCCTGCAGCGCCTGCGGCGCCTGTGCGCTGAGCGGGAGAAGCTGGTAGAGGGGCCCGGGGGCACCCAGGGCTGCCCGTTCGCCCCCAGGCTGGGCGGTCGAACGGGTCACACGCAGGGCATAGCGGGCGAATTGCAGGTCAGCGGGTGCCTCTTCCAGGATCACATGGGCGTTGGTCCCGCTGAATCCAAACGAGCTGACCGCCGCGCGGCGCGGCCCACGGCCGCTCTGCCAGCTTTGCAGCTGGGTAGGAATCGTCGCCTGCAGCCCGGCCAAGGCGGGGTTGAGCTGACGAAAGTGAAGGTGGGGGGGGATCTGGCGCTTTTGCAGCATCAACACGGTCTTGATCACGCCGGCGATCCCAGCCGCTGCCTCCAGATGGCCGATATTGGTCTTGACGGAGCCCACCAGCCAGGGGGCAGTGCGGTTGGCACCGTACACAGCCTGCAGGGCACTGCCTTCCACCGGGTCGCCGACCGGGGTGCCAGAGCCGTGCGCCTCGATGTAGGAAACATCTTGTGGCTGCAAGCTGGCAGCTGCCAGCGCTTTGCGGATGACCGCTTCCTGCGACAGGGCGCTGGGCACCGTCAGTCCCCGGCTGGCGCCGTCCTGGTTGACGGCGCTGCCGCGCACGATGGCCAGAATGTTGTCCCCGTCGCGCATCGCATCGGAAAGGCGTTTGAGCAGCACCACCCCACAGCCTTCGCCGCGCACGTAGCCGTTGGCCGCCGCATCGAACCCTTTGCTGCGGCCGTCGGGTGCCAACATTCCTGCCCGCGCAAAGGCGATGCTCAAGTCGGGCGTCAGGATTAAATTCACCCCAGCCGCCAGCGTCATCTGGCATTCTCCCGTCTGCAAGCTGATGACCGCCTGATGCAGGGCCACCAACGAGCTGGAACTGGCCGTATCGATCGAGACAGCAGGCCCTTGCAGACCCAGGAAATAGGCGATCCGTCCGGAGGCCGTGGCGGCCGAGGCCCCCGTGCTGATGTACAGATGTGGGTCGTCCTGCTGCCTGACCTGCAGCATCTGGTAGTCGTTGGAAAAAATCCCCACGAAGACCCCCGTGTCGGAGCCGCGCAGGCTGGCTGGGTTGATCCCGGCCTGCTCCAACGTCTCCCAGGTGACCTCCAGCAACAGACGCTGCTGGGGATCCAGCATCGTCGCCTCTTTGGGGGCGACCTGAAAAAACGCTGCGTCGAACCCATCGACCTGGCGGATGAACCCTCCGTGGTTGGGCACCACCTCTGCATACAGTGGCACTTCCCACCGATCGGCGGGGATCGGCGTGATGGCGTCGACGCCCTGGGCGATCAGCTGCCAGAATTTCTCAGGAGAATCAGCGTCCCCAGGAAAACGGCAGCCCATGCCGATCACGGCGATCGGTTCTTTGAACTGTGACTGGATTGGCTGCATACAGCTCCTTTATCTCAACAAACCTGTGAACGGCCAGGCCTTCTGCATTCAAACCGGCACAAGGAGGTCGGCGGTATATCCGAACAGCTGGATATCCGTTGCAAAATGTTCGGCGACAAGCTGCCAGGAACGTGCGGTGTAATAGGCACGGTATTCGTGATGGGTCGACCGGTTCAAATGGGGCAGCGCTGCTGCGATTCCAAGTTGATGGCAGACATGGGCGAAATCCTGGGCAAGCGTTTCGTAATGGCCGACAAAATCTACCAACAGCCGCCCTTTTTCGTCTGTAAGCGCGGCATGCTGGTGTTTGGAAGCACCTTTCGGGTAAGGAGCGGGGGTCTCAACCACCCACTCCAGATAGCGGTCGAAGGATCCCAGTTTCATGACCTGGTTGTAGCGGATGTGGGTCGGTTCGGTCAGGATGAAGTGATACATCGAGACCTGCCAGTCCCACGGGTTGCGCACAAAAGCAAACTTATAATACCGGTCGAAGATCGAGGCAGAGAGCTCTTTTTGTGCGTCGCTGGCCGTAGCGTGCAGCAGCAGCGCCTCCCAGACCGCGTAAAAGGGGTTGGGACGCCCAGCTTTTTGGGCGGGCGGCCGCTTGATCTTGAAGCGATCGGGTTCTTCGGCGTAGGGCAGCAGGGCGTCGCGCATGCTCATCCCCCCTGTCTTGGCCACATGAAAAAAGATAAAGCGGTGGCTGTGCGAGATCAGCATGGGGCTAGTTGTAAAAAGCCATCAACGCGCGTGCCAGGCTTTTGCCCGCATAGTCTCCGTAGACCATCCCTTTTTCGGTCAGACGGATCTCGTTCTCCTCCATCTCGATGAATCCATCCTCCTGCAGCTGCTGGAGGGTCGTTGCACAGATCGATTCCAGCTTGAAGCCATGTTTCTGTTGGAACCAACGCAGGTCGAAGCGGACCAGCTTCATGCACAGCACGACGTCGCGGATCATGTTGTCGAGGCTGGACAAGGGATAGCCGCGCTGGGCAGGCAGTTCGCCGGCCTCGGCCATCTGGATATACTTTTCTTCGTCGTTGGTGTTTTGGTAGAGCCAGTTGCCATAGCGGCCAAAGGCAGAGACGCCAAACGCAGCGCAGTCGTCGCCGCGGAAGATGCTGGGAGAATGGACATGCTGGTGTCCCCCCCGTTTGGTATAGCTGAAAAAGCTCCAAGGCACATAGTCGGCGTTGATCAGCTCACGCAGCGAGTAGCGCATCGAGGCCATCTCATCTTCGTCGGAGGGCAGTTCCAGCGTCTGGTTGCGCACCCCCCGGTAGTATTCTGTGTTGCTGTACAGCTCGGTCTTGTAGACAGTGACACTTTCCACGCCGGTCTCGATCGTGCGCTGCACGCTGTGCTGCCATTTTTCCGGCGTATCTCCCGCCAGCCCACTCATCAAGTCGATGTTGAGCGGCACGCCGGTCTGCAGGACCAGATCGATTGCCTTCAGCGCCTTTTTCTCGCTGTCCAGGCGGTGCGATGCCTGGATGATCTCGTCGTCGAAGGACTGTACTCCCATGCTCATGCGGTTGACCTTGAGCGAGAGCATGGTGTCGGCCTTGGACTTCGTGATGGTGACCGGCTCGGCTTCCATCGTAAATTCCGGGTTTTGCGACATGTTAAAGTTGTCATAAAGGGCGCGTCCGACCCGCTCGATCTGCTCTTCGTGGAGCAGGCTGGGGGTCCCCCCGCCAAAATAGATCGACAGCACCGGACGTCGTTTCAGCTCGTAGCGCTGCGACGCCAGTTCGATCTCGCGGCAGAGGGCGTTCACATAGCGGTCCATCCGCTCGTACTTTTCAGTGCCGCGCAGGTTGATCGTCTTGTAATAGCAGTAGCTGCAGCGCTGGATGCAGAAGGGGGTATGCAGGTAGATGTTGAACGGACGCGCGTCCTCCAGCTGTGTCGCCTCGATGCGTTTCCAGTGCGGAAAGTTGGGGTAGTTGGTGATGAATCCCTTGCGTGCCGGGTCCCAGTAGTCGTGGTCTTGTCGTGTGTTGATCATCGGGCGTATCCCTGAACCTTATGCCAGCTCTGTTTGTTTTTGGGCCTGTTTGGCAGCGACGAAAGCAGCCAGGGTGCGCAGATTGGCCATCACACCGAGCTCGAGTTCGTCCTCGCCAAATTCAAAGTGGAACGTCTCCTCGATCAAGGTAATCAAGGCGACCACCATGATCGAATCCAACCCCAGTCCCTCTTCCAGGAGGGGCACATCCAGCGTGATCTCTTCGCGCCGGAGATTGGCATCCAACTGTTCGGCGATAATCGTGCGCAGTTGTTCTACGATCTCGTCCATCGGATTCTCTTGCATACATCCTTTTCCTTTTTGAATAGAGAGGCCAGATTCTTGCCAGCAGCCTATGCTCCCCAGGAAGCTCCGCTTTGTTGAGACTATAGCAGGCTGCTGTGATTCAAACATAAGTCAAATATGAGTTACAAACAAGCAGACATTTTTTGAAGCTCTGCGCGTCAAGATGGGGCGGCGGTGCGCGATGCAGGCCGTGCGTCGCGCACGGATCCATAGATCCACTCAAAGATTGGGGTGGCCATCAACGTGGTAGCAATGGCCATGACCACCATCACGGCGAAGAGAAGCGGGGTAATAATCCCGCGTTCCAGCCCGATGTTGAGGATGATCAGTTCCATCAGACCGCGCGCGTTCATCAGAGCGCCGATCGCCATGGCGCTGCGGTTGTCCTCGCCGCTGAGGCGGGCAGCCGCCCAACAGGCGATCCCTTTGCCCAGGCAGGCCAGCAGCAGCACCACCAGCGCGACCAACCAGAGCCACGGGGTATCCAGCAAAGTGATGCGTGTGTGCAGCCCCGAATAGACAAAGAAGAGGGGGAGCAGAAAGGAGGTGGTGAGCGGTTCGATCTGGCGCTGCACTTCGTGGGCGAACCGGCCGCGCGGCATTGCAGCCCCCATGATAAACGCGCCGAACACTGCGTAGATTCCGATGCGGTCGGTAAACCAGGCGCCCAACATGACCAGAGCGAGGACCGTTGTCAGCAGCGCAGGGCGCACCCCTTGTTCGCGCTCGGCCACCGTACCCAGCCAACGCAGCCACTTCTTTCCGACCGTCAGCAGACTGAAGGCGTAAAAAATGCCGCCGCCGATCGCAAGCACAGCGATCAAGGGGTCACCGGTGAAGCTGGCGAGCACCAGCGCCAGCACACACCAGGCTGCGGCGTCGTCGATCGAACCGGCGGCCAGGGCCAGCGCGCCCAGCGAGGTGCCAGACATCCCGCGCTCGTAGATGATCCGGGCGAGCATCGGAAAGGCTGTGATCGACATCGCAGCGCCGATAAAGAACATTCCTTCCCAGACGACGACCTCGGGGGAAAAAAAGCCGCCGCCTTGGATCAAGAAAAAGCCCAGCCCACAGCCCAGGACAAAGGGCGTCAAAATCCCAGAGACGGACACCCCGACAGCGCTGCGCAGCCGGCTGCGGATCAGCTCGGTGTCAAACTCCAGTCCGACCAGGAACATATAGAGCACCAGCCCGACCTGGCTGACGGCGTAGAGCAGGCTTTTGGAATCGGCTGGGAAAAGCCACGCCTGCAGATCGGGGAAGAGCCAGCCAGCCAGGGAGGGCCCCAACAGGACGCCGGCGATCATCTCGCCTACCACCTGTGGCTGGCCGATCCACCTGGCCGCCCATCCGACAATTCGACAGACCAGGAGGATGATAGTGAGCTGCAGGAAAAACAGCACAGAAAGTTCAAAACTCGACATCGATCGTTGCCTTTCTCGGTAGAAGGGTGGTTATCGGGCATCAAAGGCTTCTGTCAGCTGGCTGTCGACCAATCCAAACTGTTCCAGGGTATAGCGGTGGACGCCGTGCTGGTGTTGTGGGTTTTGTGCGATCCAATGGGAGAGGTTCCTGGCCAGCCCAGCGTTCCAGCGGTAGCCAAAATACTCGTAGATGGTGTGCACGGTCTGAAGCGGGTTTGCGACCAGCTCAGCGTAGTTCACGTCGAGAAGCTGGGCGGGAGGAATGGCAGCTCTGGCGTCGGTGGAGCGTCTGGCCAGCTCTGCCAGCCGCCGCAGCCAGTAGGCCCCGATCGCGGCCGGGTCGACCCGGTCGCTGAAACGTTTACGCCCTGCTGCGGTCAGGCTGCAGCAGGAGGGAAGGAGTTCCTGCGGGTCACGGTGAAGATAGACGATGCGGGCGCTGGGAAACTCGGCCACCAGTGTCTCCAGCGCGTAGAGGTGGGCGGGGGCTTTCAGCACCCAGTGGCTCTCTGGCGGCCAGGCGAGGCTCAAATACTGCAGCTGGCGGTGGTAGTCCCGGTACGGCTCGCGCAGCGGCTGGTGGAGCAGCCACTCGGCATAGCTTGGCACGTTGGCCCGAAAATCGAACAGATGGCCGAGAAAGCCATGTTCGAAGAGACGGCTGCACTCGGCTGGCTTGTTGGCGGCAATGTGGTGTGCTCTGACAAAGTCAGCAGCCAGCCCATTTTGGAAGTGGATCAAGGTGCTGGCCTGTTCCAGACGGGGGTCGGTGGGCCAGTGCGCGGCGGCCGGGGCTGGCACCGGATAAAGTGCTTCGGCCAGGTGCAGCCAGCGTGCGGCAGGGTCCTGGGCCAGCAGATTGTGCAGCAGAGAGGTGCCGCTGCGGAAGAGCCCCACCACGAACAGCGGCTTGGTCAGAGGCACGAGCGATCCTGGCAGCAGCCGTGCAAACTCTGCCTCCAACAGCAGGCGATTGGACAGCAGCCGCACGCTTTCTTGTTGAAAGACCTGTGTGCCGGCTGGGGTCAGGCTGGCTTCGTGGTGCAGGGCCTGCCAAAACCGCTGCAGCGGCTCGTCGATCCCCGCACTTCCCCAGTCTGACAGTCCTGTGATCTTCTCTGCCTGGGAGATCAACTCAGCCGGCACCAGATCCATGATAGTACTCCTCGCTGTTTTCCAGCAATGGTCTTAGAAGACTGGCTTCAGCTTGCGGAAACCCAGCCAGCTGAAGAGATGGAACCAGGGTTTCATCGCATAGACGACTGTGTGCTGCAAGACGCGGTCGGCTGGAACTGCTGGGATCTGCTGGGCTGCCGCCAACGCTTTGTCGAATTTGGCACCATAGCCGTGCAAACGATATTGGTAGGAGGCATACGGGCCAAACAAGCAGAGATAGAGCAGCTTGGGTCTTGTCAACAGCCGCCACAGCTGCGGCTGGCATCCGATCAAGCTGGCCAGCTGATTGGTGTAGACATGGTAATCGACCAGGCTGTTCAGGCGCTCGGCATAGTTGGCGCGGGTGCGGTTGTAGTGTGCGGCGTCTGCCTGGATCATCGCACGCATCGAGTCTGCATCGGGCAGATGCAATTTACCGGCCGTCACACCGGCAAACCAGCGGGCCTGCAGCTCGGCGACTGGGGGCAAAGCGCCGACATTGGGGCGCGAGAAGCCGATGAACGCCAACGAAGACTCTCCTGGCAAGAAAACATTTTTGTAGAGATTCCGGCCATCCAGCTTGGGGTTGGCCGCGTAAAAGGGCAGATAGGTACGAAAACCGGTGCACAGGACGACCGTATCGATTTCAACCTGCGTTCCGTTGTCGAATTCGACCGTATTTCCGCCCTGGAACGAACGAATGCCTGGCATCATTTTGACCGAATGGTCCACGATCCCGCGCAGAAATTCCATTCTTTTGGTGAAGGGCTGCGTGTTGTGCAGCGTTCCTGAATACCAATCAAACAGGAACTTCAGCTGGTAGGCTTTTTGCTGGATCTCCTGTTCCGACTGGGGGATTTCCTGGCAGAATTCGTCGCACGCCAGGCTCAGCTCTACGCCGGAGGCGGGTCCATGGCGTGGGGGGGATTTGAAAAGGGCTTTCCATGCTTTCCAACTGAAGAGATCTTTCAGCAGCATACCGGCTTTGCGAGGGGCAAACAACCACATGACCAGCAAGAGAGGCAGCCCCAACAGCGTGTAGATCGTTTTGAAACGCGAATATCGGTCTGGCAGACGGCAATCTACGTTGTAGTCGTGGAGGAACTGGCGGGGCAGCCACACCTTGGCCCGGGTCGAGTCGAAGTCAGCGGGAAGTTTTTCGGGGCTGAAGTTTCGAGTCAGGGCCATGCCGCGGCGCAACGAAAAGTAGAGTTTGCCGGCCAGAGGCGTCAGCTCCTGCACCATGTCGGCCCCGCTCTCGCCCCCTCCAACGACGACCACCCGTTTTCCTTTCAGCTCGTCCATGCTCTTGAGCAAAGAGGAGTGAACCACCGTGCCTTGAAAGCGCTCGCGGTTGGCAAAGTCGGGGATGAGCGGGATGTGGTGCAGCCCGGAACAGACTGCGACCGCGTCGTAGGTGCGGCTCTGGGGAGAACCCTCCTGCTGAAAGGCGACTTCCCAGCCCGCAGCGGTCTTGCGCAGATCGGTCACCGATGTGTTGTAGCGGATATGTTCCAGGAGTTTGTGTGCCCGGGCGTACTTGTAGAGATAGTCGAGATAGACCGTGTGATGGGGAAACTCTGCCACCCCCGGGTCGATTGGAAAATCTGAAAACTGCAGAAAGGTTTTGGAACTGCTGGCGACTGTGCTGTCAGAAACGCTGGACATCGCCCGATCAAAATACCAGAGCCCCCCCAGCGCATCCCGTTTTTCGAAGATATCGAACGCAATTCCTTCTTCTGACAGATGTTTGGCCGTTGCTAAACCTGCTGCTCCGGCGCCGATTACGCAAACACGCATAAACAACGAACCTCCTATTTGTCTTGAAATTGTGGTGACGGTGGGAGATAGCCCACCTGTTGAAAATAGCGAAGATACGTGCCCATCAGCGCGCGGTCCAAGGGAGGGCAGGCGACTGTGCTGCCTGCAAGAAAGCGTTGAACCGTCTCCGTCACGAACGGAGGGCGCTGCACCTGCAAATTGTTGGGCGTAGCCAGCATGAGCTGCAAAACAGCCAACGAATTTCTGGGGGGCAGGGAGGCGGCCTGTTGTTTGACCCGACACAGCCACTCTCTGTACGGAATTTTCTCCAGGGAATACCCGCAGTCACACAAGAGTCTGTACAGCTCTGCCCAGGGCATCGGATGGGGATTGACCAGATGAAAGGCGTGTCCCCAGGCATTTTGTTGCGATGCCAGCTGCACGACCGCGCCGCTGACGTAATCGACCGGCACCAACGGAATTTCGACATCCAGATCTGGGAAGAACCCCAGTTCCACCGAACCCTGGATCAAGGTGTTGAGCAAGTCAAACGAACCGTCCTGCCCCACTTTGCTTACCCCGGTGCGGCTGTGTCCGCCCACACGTACCGGACGATAGATCACAACTGGAAACCCCCGATCCTGTGCGAACAGCATCAGCCGGTCGGCCACCCATTTGGAGAGGGTGTAGCCGCCGCGCAATGTCTGTGAATACTGTGGGAGGTCGTCGTCCCGGATCGGGGTGGTCAGGGGATGGGCTGCGCTGAAAAAAATTGCCATACTCGAAAGAAAGTGGATCGGCTTGGTGCGCTGCAGGGCAGCCAGCCGGAGCAGTTCGTGGGTGCCGCCCACATTGGTCGGTTTCAGCCTGGCGTAGTCGTGCAGGTTGTTGACCCAGCTGCCGTTGTGAACGATGAGCTGCACTTTGGCAGCCAGCTCCACAAAGCTTCGCTCGTCCAGCCCCAGACGTGGCTGGGCCAGATCTCCCAGCACCGGCACCAGCCTGGGGCGGTACTCCTCCTGCCAAACCTGGTAGGAGTGCAGCTGCTGGACAAGACGCTCGTTGGCTTCCTGTATGGTCTTCTGCCGGCTGAGGTAATAGATTGTGGCCTGGGTGCGTGCCATCAACCCCTGGACAAGATAGGCCCCCAAAAAACCGGTGGCCCCGGTCAGAAAGAGGGACTCCGGGTTCTGCCAGTGGTCGGCAATGGGCGCAGCGGGCTGGATCTTCGGATCCAGCTGCAGATCGGCGTACAGGCTGTCTGGGATGTCAGTGTCAATCAGCGGACGTGGCATTGGTTCACAAACTCGAGTTCCAAACGTTTGTTCTGGTTAATAATTTTGGTATGGTAAGAATCGTCGTACGAATTGTATACACAGGCTGGATAGGCGAGCCGGAAACTGCTGTTTTGGCCGGCAAGTTGCTCGAACGCAACCTGCAGCATCGTGACTGTCTGTCTCTCTTGGACTGCAATTGCATAGTGCCAGATGGAGTCTCCGCCAAAATAGCGCTGCAGGATCTGGTCATGGTCGGGTGCCAGGTCTGGTGCGACCAGCCGTTTGCGCAGGTCTGAGACGCTGAACTGGCCGGGCACCCGCGATGGAAGCTGGGGAGCAGGGCGGTGGATATCGAACAGTTCCAACATCAATTCCTGGCCCTCTACCCCCATCCAGATGCGCATAATCTCGGCCGAGGCCCTGACCCGCTTCTGAAACGCCGCCGAGGCCGGAAAGCGCAGCGAGCGGAGCACCTGGATTTCGACCCCCAGCAACTGTTCGAACCGGCAGCTCCAATGC
>JAPLGY010000331.1 GCA_026389955.1 Caldilinea sp.
TCTCCACCATTCTGGCCGAGACCTACGGGATCATTGTCTATCAGGAACAGATCATTCAACTGCTCAGCGCTCTGGCGGGCTATACCCCTGGGGAAGCTGATCTGGTGCGGCGTGCCATCGGCAAAAAGAAGGCGTCGGAGATCGAAAAACACAAGAAGATTTTCGTGGCTGGCTGCGAAAAAAATGGGATCGACCCGGCGGTCGCCGAAGCCATCTACGGCGACATTGAGTTTTTTGCCCGCTACGGATTCAACAAGTCGCACGCTGCCGACTATGCGGTCATCACAGTGCAGACGGCCTACCTCAAGGCGCACTACCCGGTCGACTATATGGCTGCGCAGCTGCTGGTCGAGCGGGACAAGACGGAAAAGGTCGTCAACTTCGTCTCAGAATGCCGGCGGATGGGCATCGATGTGCTGCCCCCCGACGTCAACCATTCAGGGCTGGACTTTGAGATCCAGATCCGGCCAGCTGACACGCCCCAGAAAGCCCAGCGTGACCCCAGCCTGGGCTACCCGTTTCCGGTGCCAGAGGGCAGCGCGATCCGTTTTGGGATGGCTGCTATCAAGAATGTCGGCGAAGGCCCTGTCCAGACCCTTCTGGCTGCGCGCCAGGCGGGGGGGGGCTTCAAGAGCCTGGAAGATTTCTGCGATCGCGTCGACCTGCGTCAGGTCAACAAACGCGCGCTCGAATGTCTGATCAAAGCAGGTGCCTTCGACCGCTTCGGTCGGCGCAGCCAGCTGCTTGCCGTCATCGACCTGCTGGTCGGCGCTTCCGCCTCCGTCCACGAGGCCCGCGAAAGCGGCCAGCTCTCGATTTTCGACCTGTTCGGCGGGACCCAGGAAGCGCATGTCTCGCCGATCCGCCTGCCCGACCTCGAAGAGGTGAAAGGTCGCGAGAAGTTGCAGTGGGAAAAAGAGCTGCTCGGTGTCTACTCGATCAGCCACCCGCTCCAGCAGATCCACGTCGATTTCAAACGGATCACCAGCTGTTCCTGTGCCGAACTCGACGAACAGTATGACGGCAAAGGGGTGGCCCTGGCCGGCATGATCACCAACGTGCGTGCCATCAACACCAAAAAAGGGGATCAGATGGCTTTTGTACAGCTCGAGGATCTGCAGGGGAGCTGTGAGGTTGTTTTTTTCCCGAAAACGTACGCCGAGTACAAGGAGAAGCTGACTGTCGATGCGGTGGTGATTGTCAAGGGAAAAGCCCAGACCCGTGAAAACCAGACGACCTTGCTGGCTGATCTCGTGCAGACCTACGTGGAAAGCTATGTGGGGATTGACGTGGGCGAACGGCCCCCGCAGGAGGCGCTGCCGCTCGCCGAAATTCGTGCCGTTGACACCGCCGTCGTTCGCCCCTCCAGCGACCGTGCAATACCGGACAGCTTGGAGGAGGCCAGCAGCGGGTGGTACGACAGCGAGGCCAACCCCTTTCTCAGCGAGATGCCGGAGTGGATGCAGGAGGCTCCCCCCCTGGTTGCGTTGCCGCAGACACAGGCTGCTGCGGAGCCGGTTGCCAGCGCGGCAGCGTCTCGCCAGGAGGCAGTGTCTCGCCAGGAGGCAGCGTCTCGCCAGGAGGCAGCGTCTCGCCAGGAGGCAGCGTCTCGCCAGGAGGCAGTGTCTCGCCAGGAGGCAGTGTCTCGCCAGGAGGCAGTGTCTCGCCAGGAGGCAGTGTCTCGCCAGGAGGCAGCGGCCATGCCGGATGCTCCGGGGGCCCCAGAGGTGGCTCACGGCGCTGCGGCCGTCGAACGGCCCCTCTCTCCTGCTCCATTGCGTGGGCCCTTTTTTACAGAGCCGCGGCGTGCAGAGCGTCGCCTGTTGATCACCTTCCGGCGCACGGGCAATCTGGAACGTGACAAATATCGGCTCAAAGAGCTTTACGAGGTCGTGCGCGAGCCCAAAGGCCGCGACGCCTTTGCGATCCGCCTGCTGGACACCAGCCGGAGTGTGGAGCTGACCTTTCCCAATGATGGCTGCACGATCAACGAGCGGCTGACTCTGGAATTGCAGAAGCACTTTCGTGTCGACTACGAGGTCGAAGAGACTGGGTGAGCTTAGCCGGCCAGCTTCCCGTGCACGATCTCCCCTGCACAGGACTCCAGGTCGACCGGGGCCAGCACATTGTGGAGTGTGTGCTCGCCGGGTGCCACCACGGCCACCCGCAGGTAGTTGTCGGTCAATCCGAACCAGAGGGTCCCAGGCTGGTCGGCCAGCGGGCGCCCGCTCCCCTCAAACAGCACCAGGCGTGTCGTTCCCACGAAACGGGCCCGTTCGGCGTGTCCGCTTTCTTCGACGACCTGCCGCAGCCGCTGCATCCGTGCCCGTTTGACTGCGGGCGGCAGCTGGCCGGCAAAACTGGCCGCAGCGGTTCCCTGGCGGGCGCTGAAGGGGAAGAGATGGGCGTGCAGAAAGCGCATCTCGGCGACAAACGCCAGCCCAGCCTCGAAATCGGCCTCGCTCTCTCCTGGAAAGCCAGCGATCAGATCGGTGGTCAAGAGCAGCGAGGGGATTGCTGCGCGTGCAGCGGCGACGAGCTGGCGGAAGGAGTCGGTCGTGCAGCGGCGCGCCATCTGGCGCAGCTGCCGATCGGTGCCTGCCTGCAGCGGCAGATGCAAGTGGGGACAGAGCCGTCCCGGCCACTGCATCCAGAGGTCGAAAAACCCATCGGCCAGTTCCCAGGGTTCCAGGCTGCTCAGCCGCAGGCGAGGGATCGTCGTGTGGCTGAGCAAAGCAGAGACCAGCTGGCGGAGATCGCTGCGGGCAGGGCCGACCAGGTCGCGCCCGTAGCTGCCAAGATGGACGCCGGTCAGCACGGCTTCTTGTACGCCGAGATCGGCTGCGGCCTGCACCTCGGCCACGAGGCTGGCCAGCGGCAGGCTGCGGCTTTCCCCGCGCAGGGTTGTGACAATGCAAAAGGTGCAGCGGTTGTCACAGCCATCTTGGACTTTGACAAAGACGCGAGTGCGCTGCGGGGCCTCTCCGTCTCGCTGGGGGGGCTCCGCAGCGCTGGACAGAGGGATGCCTTCCGGCTCCATCTGGAGCAGCTGTTCGAAGTCATCCAGCTCGGCGCTCCACGGCTCGAGCAAGACGGCCAGCAGTTCTTTGCGTGGATTGGGGACGACCAACGCCACGCCTGGCTGCTGGGCGGCTTGTTCTGGGCGTAGGGTCGCCCAACAGCCGGTCGCTGCGATGCGCGCGGTTGGATTGCTCCGCTGCAGGCTGGCCAGCCGTTTGCGAGAATCGCGCTCGGCGCCTGCGGTCACAGCACAGGAATTGAAGACGACCACCTGTGCCTCTTCTGCGCTGGCCGCGATCTGGTGGCCTGCGTTGCGCAGCTGGCCCGCCAGCGTCTCCATTTCGCTGTAGTTGAGGCGGCAGCCGATCTGGTCAAGATAAACGCGCATCAGCCTGGCTGCCCTTTGTCCCGTTTGGGCAGAGGATTACCAGCCAAACCGTTCTTCCTTCCAAGGGTCTCCCTCCATGTGGTAGCCGGAGCGTTCCCAAAAACCGGGCAGATCGCTGGCCATGAATTCGAAGCCACGCACCCATTTTGCACTCTTCCAGAAGTATTTTTTGGGCACCAGGAGACGCAGCGGGTAGCCGTGATCTGGTTCCAGTGGCCGCCCTTCGTACTCGAACGCCAGCATCGTGTCGTCGTCGTCGAGCACCTCCAGGGCCACATTGGTGGTGTAGCCAGATTCGCAGTGCACCATCACGTGGGTGGCTGCGGGGTTGACCCGGATCTGGCGGAGAAATTCGCGCCAGGGGATCCCGGTCCAGGTCGTGTCCAGCTTGCTCCAGCGGGTCACGCAGTGGATGTCGACCTTTTCCGTGTTGCGCGGCAGCGCCATCAGTTCGTCCCAGGAATAGACCCGCTCCTGTTCGACCAGCCCAAAGACACGCAGCGTCCACTGGGCAAGGTTGGCGTAGCGAGGGGTGACACCGTAGTGCAGCACTGGAAAGCGTTCGGTCAGAACCTGGCCGGGCGGGAGCCGTTCCAACGTCGGTTTGGCGGGCACATTTTTGACCCGTTTGAGGCGTTCCACGCGCTTGACAGGGTCTTCGTTTTGCATGAGCGCTCCTTTTTTTTGCTCGATTCACTGTGAAAATGGCTTTCAGCGTCACTGCAGAGCTTGGTTGCCCGGCCAGCATAGCTCTGTGTGGCTCGATCTGTCTGTAATCCAGGATGCATCGGCCGTTCTGGCGGCTGCGGTGCCCCATCAGCCCTGCAGGATGACCGGGTGCTCGACGATCGACACGACACGGCTGTCGAGCAGGTCCCCTGCCGTGTCCACAAAGTAGCCAAGATAGAAAGGGGCCGGCACCCTTTCTGCCAGCGGCGCCAACAGAGGGGGCGGCGAGCCGGAGGCCGGTTGAAAGTAGGCATAAAGACCTGGGCGTACTTCTTGAAACGGCAGCGCATGCCGCAGAGAAGCCAGATCCAGCTCGACCCAGTGGGGAGTCATCCGAAAGGCCCGCAGGACAGGCGCTGCATCTACCTCCAAAGAGCAGATCAGATAGAAGCAGTCGGGGTAGTGGGCGTTCCAGCCATCGGTGGCGGACGGATAGGCGACCGAAACCGGATGCGAATGGTAGATGGCCAGCATTTCGTCGCCGTTCTCTTCAAATTCGAACTGTCGCAGCAGGGTCTGCGGGTCCACCTCATAATTTTCAATTCGCTCGACGGCGATGTTGCGTCCGCGCACGGCTTCTTGTGCGACCCCTGCACGCCCGCGCACAATCCCGCAGACCTCCTCGGGTTTCCCGGCGCGCGCGTGGGCCACGATCGCCTCTACAACCTGTGCGGGCAGCTGGACAGGTTCCGGTGTACTCATTTGCAGCCATTCCTTTCCATTGGCGATTTCTTCACAAGGAGCTATCATACAAGGGTATGCTCAGTCGCAACAAAGTCCTTGAAGCGCTGGAAAACAAGCGTGACCGCTTTGAAGAATACCAGGCCAGCCAACGCGACGAATCGGAGCTGCGCCAGCAGCGGCTCGCCCATTTTGTGTCGATGAGCGCCGCTGAGGTTGCCGAACGTCTGGT
>JAPLGY010000194.1 GCA_026389955.1 Caldilinea sp.
CTGTCTGCTACACTGTCTGCTACACTGTCTGCTACACTGGCCGCCCCCATCGAGCCGCTGAGCAGCGGCAGCTGCAAGTATTATGTCACCGGCATCGACCGTATCCGGCTGCGCTGTGCCTTCCTGCTGGGCCCCTTCGACAGCGCGGAGGGGGCGTTGGCCCACATCGAACATGCCCGTGCCCTCACCGCTGCCAAATTTCCTGCTGAGGCACCGCAGCTGGTCTACGGCACAGCGGGGGTTGAAAGGGGCATGGGGCTGCCGCTGGCGCTTTTCAGCCAGAAGGCCCGTCTGCGTTCGGGTCAGCCGACCAACGCCTGATAGACCTGGTTGCGGAAATCTGCCACCACCGGATAGGTGTCGGACGGCATGTACTGCAGCATCAGCAGGCCGACGAGCTGTTCTTGCGGGTCCACCCAAAAATGGGTATTGGCTGCCCCACTCCAGCCGTAATTGCCCACGGACCCCAGCGCAGCTGACCGCCCCAGGTCCATCAGCACACTGACCCCCAGCCCAAAGCCGGATGCTGGGTCCTCGAAGGGATGGAGGCCAGGGGGCAAGCCATTGGTTGTCATCAACTCGACTGTTTTGCGCCCGAGCAGGCGAACGCCGTCCAGCTCCCCCCGGTTCAAAAGCATCTGGGCAAAGCGCAGATAGTCTCCTGCCGTAGAGACCAGCCCGCTGCCGCCGAACGGGCAAGTTGCAGGTTGCAGATAGTGGCTGGTCTGTATCCCGTCGAGAAGTTTCAGCCCGCCCTGCTCTCCGGGTCCGTAGGTCGCCGCAAAGCGCCCGCACTTTTCGGCGGGCACATAAAAAGCGGTGTCCACCATGCCCAACGGATGGAGAATTCGCTCGTGCAGAAACTGGTCGAACGGCTGCCCAGCCACAGCCTGCACGATGCCGCCCAGGATATCGGTGGCCATGCTGTAGCGGTATTTGCTGCCGGGGTGGTGGGCCAGCGGCAGGGAGGCCAGGGTCTCCATCAGCCCATCCAGCGACAGAGAAGCCGGGTTCTGCCGCCACGGTTCCCAGACACGCTGTTGATAGAGCTGGTCGATGTAGACAGCTGCGTCGAAGCCGTAGCTGAGACCTGCGGTGTGGGTCAGCAGGTCGTGCACCGTCGGTGGCCGGGCAGGTGCCACAGAGCGCACCCCCGTATCGAGGCTGGTGTCCAGCACTTTGACGTTTTGGAACGCAGGAAGGTACGCAGCGACCGGGTCAGACAGACGCAGACGTCCCTCCTCCATCAGCATGAGCACAGCCACGCTGGTGATGGGTTTGGTCATGGAATAGATTCGAAAAATCGTGTCCTCTTGCATGGGGATGTTGCTCTCGCGCACCGCCATGCCGGCGTGGTGCCGATGGACGATCTGGCCGTTCCGGGCGACCAGGCTCACGACACCGGCAATCTTCTCTTCGGCCACATAGGCGTCCAGCACGGCATCGATCCGCGCCAGCCGCTGGCTGGCAAACCCTTGTGTTTCGGGCAGGACTCTGTCCATAAAAACACCACCTCTTCCTTCTATGAACTTGGTGAGAGACAGACGCCCCCGTCGGAAGGCAGGGGGGCTTGCAAAAAAAATGATGCATCAACGGCTGGCCTACAGCAGGGTCTGGGCCAGAGCAGCCAGCCAAAAATAGAGTGGGATTCCGAACACCACATTGAAGGGGAAGGTGATGCCGAGCGAAGCGGTCAGGTAGAGGGTCGGGTTGGCTTCGGGGACGGCCACGCGCATGGCTGCGGGGGCTGCGATGTAGGAGGCGCTGCCGGCCAGCGTAGCCAGCACAGCCACGCCGCCCAAAGAAAGTCCGCTCGCCATGCCGACCGCGATCCCCAGCAGAGCAGACAGGATCGGCATCAGAATGCCAAACAGAACGAGAAAGGGGCCGACGCGTCGCAGATCAGAAATGCGCCGAGAAGCGACGATCCCCATTTCCAGCAGAAAAAGTGCGAGGGCCCCTGGGAAGAGGCCGACAAAAAGCGGGTTGAGCCTTTCCATTCGTTCTGCACCGGCCAGGTAGCCGACAGCCAGCCCGCCCAGCAGCAGAAAAATGCTTTTGCCCAGCAGCACTTCGTGTGCCAGCGATCCCCAGCGGATCTGTCCTTGGGCTCCGCCCAGCCTGGCCAGCAGCACCCCAAGTGCGATGGCAGGAATTTCAAGGATCACGAGCAGCACTGGCATATAGGCTTCGTAGGCGACACCGATGTCTGCTGCGTAGACCAACGCCAGGGCAAAGGTGACAGCGCTGACCGAACCGTAATGGGCGGCCAGCGCTGCAGCGTCGGGCCGCCCGAAGCGCCCCAGTCGGCGCAGCACGACGAAGGCCAGCGCCGGGATCCCCAACCCCAGCAGCAGGGTACCGGCCAGGGGTCCCAGGACCTCGCTCAAGGCAACGCGCGAGAGCTCCACTCCCCCCTTGAGCCCGATTGCAATGAGCAGGTAGAGGCTCAGCGTCTGATACAAGGCTTCGGGAAGACGCAGGTCGGTGTGTAACAGGCCGGCGACCAAACCTACCGCAAAAAAAAGCACGATCGGGTCAAGCAGGTTGTCGATCACAAAGTTCTTCCCTTGTCTTTCAACGTCGCATTCGGAGTCAGTTTGAAGCTTCCAGTCTGGTCACAGAGGCTGCGGACAACAGACCTGCATAGCCAGTCAACCGACAAACAATTATCGCACACAGCGCAGCAATCGGACGAGTGATCGCAGCAGCGAGCAAAAACAATACAGAGGGAGTCATGCTCAAAAATTCATTTCTGGCCCACGGCATCTCCCCAGCCTGATTGAACCCGTGATCCTCTGAACGTATACTCAACCGGACTCGATGCTGTGTTTGACGATTTCTTCTATCGACGCGACAATCCAAATTGTCACATACCAGGGATGCCGGACTGGCGAATCGGGTGACAACCGCCGAACCCACCTGCAAGCGTCCCCATCATCAAAGATAGGAAACCGATACAGTCATGCGTCCGATGCCGCGCAAAGGACAGATCGAAGCCGCTATCAACAGTGCCATCACCAAATTTGAGCGTGAAATTTTGGGGCGTGGCCCCAAAGAAGCGCGTGTCTTTATCGTTCATGATTTGGTTGTCGTGCGGTTGAAGGGCATTCTCAGCCCAGGCGAACAACAACTTGCCCGTGAACCGGGGGGGATTGACCTCATCAAACAGATGCGCACCCGGCTGGTGGAAAGCTTTGCGCACGAGCTCTGTCATCTGGTGGAGGAACAGGTCGGCATCGCTGTCACCAGCATGCACGCTGACATCAGCACACGCAGTGGGGAACGTGTTTTTGTATTCACACTCGAGGCCCCCATCAACGATGCGGAATAGACCCCTGCGCTTGCGACATTCGATCAATATTTTATGTTTGTGCTCAATTTGCACAATGTGGGAAATTGGTGTAGACTGGGTTTAATTTGAGCATGTGAAGCGCGACTGCGAGTCAATGCTCAGCAAAATCTAAACGTGGCGCAAGCGACACTCAGGCCTTTGCAAGGGCAGGAGGTGTCGAACAAAAGCCAACATGTAATTGCCTAAAGGCTGTTCATGTTGGCTTTTTTTGTTGCCTGAAATGAACCGTTGAAAGGCAAGGAGGATACCGATGAATACGCTTCAGATGCGCGATTTTTCCAATGAGCAGGTGCTTCCTGCGCAGCCACCGGTGGAGCTGACTCCGATCGCGGTGGCATACGGGGATGGGATTGGGCCAGAGATTATGGACGCTGTGCTGCGTGTGCTCGATGCAGCCAATGCGCCGCTGCGCTACGATGTCGTTGAAATGGGTGAAAAGCTCTATCGACAGGGCTACAAATCGGGCATCACCCCAGACGCATGGACAACGATTCGACGCAACCAGATCCTGCTCAAAGCGCCGATCACGACGCCCCAGGGAGGTGGCTACAAGAGTTTGAATGTGACGCTGCGCAAGGTGCTCAACTTGTACGCCAATGTACGTCCTGCCAAATCTTATGCGCCCTTTGTGGCGTCTCGTCATCCCAAGATGAACCTGGTGATCGTCCGCGAAAATGAGGAAGATCTCTACGCCGGGATCGAACACCAGCAGACGCCCGAGGTCGTGCAAGTGCTCAAGTTGGTGACACGCCCCGGCTGTGAGCGCATCGTGCGTTACGCTTTTGAGTATGCGCGCGCCTATGGTCGCCATAAGGTGACGGCGATGACCAAAGACAACATCATGAAGTTGACCGACGGGCTCTTTCATCAGGTGTTCAACGAAGTAGCGGTAGAGTATCCTGATATCCAGGCCGACCATCAGATCATTGACATTGGTGCAGCCCGGCTAGCGGACGCGCCTGAAAGTTTCGACGTGATCGTCACACTCAACCTCTACGGCGATATCATTTCCGACATTGCCGCGCAGATCGCTGGTTCGATAGGGCTGGCCGGCTCTTCCAACATCGGCACAAATGCTGCCATGTTCGAAGCTGTGCATGGTTCGGCACCAGACATTGCCGGGCGGGGCATTGCCAATCCATCCGGGCTGTTGGTGGCAGCGACGCAGCTGCTGGTGCATATCGGTGCAGCGTCTACGGCTGAGTTGATCAAAAATGCCTGGCTGCGCACACTCGAGGATGGGATTCACACTGCCGATTTCTACACCCCCCACAACAGCCGGGTGCGCGCAAATACACAAGAATTTACCGACGCCGTGATGGCTCGGTTGGGTGAAGAGCCACGCCAGCTGCTGCCTGTGCGCTACCGAGTCGGTGGCGTGCATGTCAACCCATCACGGGTTGTCCGCGGGGAAAAGCAGCTTGTCGGTGTCGATGTGTTTGTAGATTGGGAGGGTGCCGAGCGAAACCCCAATCAATTGGGGCAGCTGTTGGAAACAGCGGTGCCAGCTCCCTGGCGGCTCAAACTGGTCACCAACCGCGGGGTCAAAGTCTACCCGGATGGCATGCCAGAGACCTTCTGCACCGATCACTGGCGTTGCCGATTCATGCCTGTTGAGGAAACAGGTGTGACCTTCGACCAGGTGTTGACCCTGCTGCATGCGCTGCACAACGCCCACATGGCTGTCATCAAGACCGAGCATCTTTATACTTTTGACGGACGTTGCGGCTATTCTCTCGGCCAAGGAGAGTAACAGGCGGGAGCGCTGGGGTCGCACTGGACGGCTTGAGGGGGGGAGCGGTTGCACTGCTCCCCCCCTCAAGCCTTACCTGCAACTTCGCCGGCACATACAGCGATAGTTCGCCACTCGGTGCGTGCCTGCTGTCGGCAGAAAGGCTTTCGTTTGGTCTTCGGGCGGGGGTGCACTATAATCAACAGGCATTTGTGCGGTTTGGACCAAAGCGTTTGGAGCAGGGTATGTCGCCAGAGTTGATTAACACGATCGGCACCATTGTCGGTGTGCTGGTTGCCGGGCTGGGAGCCTTTTTGTTTGCGTTCTGGATTGCGATGGGGATCTGGACCTTCAACGACATCCGGTCGCGCACCCATGATTGGCTGGTCATCTTGCTGGCTGTGACTCTGGTGTTGATCTTCCCGCTGATCGGCTTTGTTCTTTACCTGATGATTCGTCCCAAGGCGACCCTCGCCGAAATCTACGACCGTGCCCTGGAAGAAGAAGCGTTGCTGCGTGAACTGGAAGAGACCCGCACCTGTCCTCAGTGTGGTCTGCCGGTGCAGGAGGGCTGGGTTTACTGCCCGAACTGTCACAACCAGCTGCAGCATTCCTGTCCCACCTGTGGCAAGCTGGCTCGCAACGAGTGGGAGATCTGCGTCTTCTGCGGTGCTCCGCAGATGGCAGTACGGCCCCAGCTGGTCCCCCCTGCTGCCCAGCTTCAACCGGCAGTGCCGATCGCTGCCCGCAACCCGTTGCGCCGCGAACCGCTGCCCCCCGCCTCCGGACGCAACGTCGAGCTCGACGAGCCTGCCTATCGCCCGGTCCAACGCCCTCCCGAATAACGTATGCGCCCTCTGTGTCGGTTTTTGGGTGCTCTTGTCAGCTGACGGCGAGCAGCTCGGCCTGGGTCACACGCATCAACTCGGTGATCTGCAGCCGCATCATGGTGTGGTCGTCGCCGCCGCCGGCAAAAATTTCGATGCCTGGCTGCAGCTGCTGAATGCTGGCGTCGAGGATTGCGGGCACTGGGGTGCGGTGGCCAAACGGCGGCACCCCGCCAGCCGGGTAGCCCAAGGTAGCGAGCACGACGGGGGCTGGGGCCAGCACGACCCGTTTTTTGCCCACCCCAAAGCGCACTGCCAGCCTGCCTTTATCGACCCGCCGCTCGCCGTGGCTGATCACCACGATCGGAAACGCTGTGTCGTGCCCAGGATCTTCGACCAAAAACAGCAAGGTCTTGACGATCTGGTCGGGGGCCACCCCCAACGCCGCTGCTGCCGCCGGGACGGTTGGGGTGTGGCCCAGGTCGGGCAGCAACTCGGCCTGGATGCGGTTCTGCTCGACAAAGCGCAGCAGGTCAGCTGGGGTCCAAGGGTCGGTCGGGCCGCTCATCGGTTGGCTCCTCGTCTTGTGCAGGGTCAGTGAACTGCACCATCCACACAGTGCGGGTGGTGCCGGTGATTCGGGCGCTGTGCGACTGTGCGAGCCCGCAGACCCAGAGCAGCCGTCCGTTGCTGCGGTCCACGAGAACAGGCCAGCCAGGGCGCAGAGCCGGGGCAATCTTGGCGTCGGTGAACAGCTTGCCGAGCGTTTTATGCCGTCCCCCCATGCCCAGCGGGTCGATGCGTTGGCCGGGCAGTGCGGCGCACAGCACAGGCTCCTGGATTTGGTCAGCATCCAAGAAAACCTGCCAGCGTTGCCCAGGAGGCTGCCTGGCACTCTTCAGTGCTGTCCGTTCCAGCAGCCTGCAGGAGACATGCCAGCCGCCCACAGCCGTTTCTCCGGTGCGGGGCAGCGGCCCTGTCGGCTGGCGGTCGGCTGGCGTCAGCCAGGGGCCGGGCGGGGCCAGCGGAAGCTCTCCGTGGAGGTGCAGGGAGAGACAAAGTCTCTGTCCTGGCAGTGCCACTACGCTCCAGGCCAGCGGGCCAGCCAGCGGGTGGGGGCCCGAGGTGCGGGTGGCCCGGCGCAGCGCCGCCGCCAGCATCTCCAGCCGGTCGGCGCCGACCTCGCGCAGATCGCAGGCGAGCCGGTTCATCGCCAGCCGCAGCACTCCCTGCTGGCTGGCGGGCTCCAGCTGCTGGAGGCCAGCCAGGTCGAGCAGCAGGTGCCGGGCGGGGGAGCGCTGTGGTTGGCGTGTCAGCCGTTCGAGGGTCTGTACATCCAGCCCATGCAGCCGGTCCGCCTCTGTCGCCAGGACGCGCGCCGTGCGCGCCAGTGTGGCCACGATCGAAGGGGTGTGCTGCTGCAGCAGCGGCAGGAGCTGCTGTCGGATCCAGTTGCGGCTGAAGCGTTCGTCCTGGTTGCTTTCATCCTCGTCCCAGACAAGCTGCTGCTGGCGGGCGTAGGCAACGATGCTGGCACGGGTCGCTTCCAGCAGAGGACGGATCAGGTGTACCGGCCGTTCGACCAGATCGGGGTCTGTCAGGAGGGTCAGCGGGCGCATGGCGGCCAGCCCCTGGACCCCGCTGCCTTGCAGCAGCCGGAGCAGAACGGTCTCGGCCTGGTCATCGGCATGGTGGGCCACTGCGACCACAGGAATTTGTGGTGAGGGGGCCAGGTCGTTGGCCAGCGTGCACAGAAAGCGGTAGCGCGCCCGGCGGGCTGCCGCCTCCAGCCCGGAGGGGTCTGCCCGGAGGGCTGTGCTGTCCAGGCGAATGCTGTGCCAGGGCAACCCCAGGTGCTCGGCCAGCTGGTGCACCTGGCTGGCCGTTGTGGCCGAGCGGGGGCGCAGGGCATGGTCGACGTGGGCCACATGGAGCAGCAGCTGCCGGGCAGGGGCCAGTTGGTGCAGCAGATGGAGCAACACCACGCTGTCGACGCCGCCGCTGACCCCCACGACCACCGGCTGGGGACCGTGTCTGCTGGGGGGCAGCAGGGTCTGGCTGGCCCGCCAAAGCAGGCTTGCCAGGGGGTGCTCCCATCGAGGTGGGCGAACCGGTGCACAGTGTGACATCTTCGTCGAGCAGTATACAGCGTTTCTCCGCTGGCAGAGAACTGCCGGAGAGCCGTTCGCAACTCCTGCACCTTCGCACAACTTTGCGAGAGCATTTTTGAAGGCCGTCCGCCTGTGCTATACTGACATATCATTTTTACATGGTGGTGTCTGGCGGAGAGTGGACAGCTCTGACAAGGGCGATGGCAGGCAAGCGGAGAGCAAATCGATGGGTTTTGCAACCGGATCGAGAGTAACTGAGGAGAAGCGCCACGCGTGAACAATCCGCTTGATTGGCTGTTGGGGCTCTTTTCTCTCGACATTGGGATCGATCTGGGAACCGCCAACACGCTGGTCCATGTAAAAAATCGTGGAATTGTCATCAACGAGCCCTCTGTAGTTGCGATCGACATCTCTTCCCGGCGCCGCAACCGAGTCAAGGCGGTCGGCAGCGATGCCAGAGAGATGGTCGGGCGCACCCCAGCCCACATTGTGGCCATCCGGCCGCTGCAAGATGGAGTCATCTCTGATTTTGATGTCACCGAGCAGATGATCCACCATTTCATCGGCAAGGTGCACGGTGGGCGGTTTGGCGCTGCCCGCCCGAGGGTGGTGATCGGCATCCCCTCGGGGGTCACCGAAGTTGAAAAGCGGGCGGTGCGAGACGCTGCGATCAGCGCCGGGGCACGCGAGGCAGGGCTGGTCGAAGAGCCGATGGCGGCGGCGATCGGAGCAGGGTTGCCCGTCACGGAGTCAGTTGGCTCGATGATCGTCGACATTGGGGGTGGCACGACCGAGGTCGCCGTGATCTCGCTGGGGGGCATCGTGGTCTCCCGGTCGATCCGCGTGGCGGGGGACGAGATGAACGAGGACATCGTCAACTACTCGCGGCAGAAGTACAACCTCCTGATCGGCGAGCGCATGGCCGAACGGACCAAGATCGAAATCGGTTCGGCCTACCCGCTGGAACGAGAACGGACCCTGATCCTGCGTGGGCGCAACCTGATCACAGGGTTGCCCGAGGCAGTAGAAGTCAGCTCGGTGGAGATTCGGGAGGCACTTTCCGGGTCGGTGCAGGTCATCGTCGACGCGGTCAAAGCCACCCTGGACGAGACACCGCCTGAACTGGTGGCAGATCTGATGGAGTATGGGGTTGTGTTGGCGGGGGGAGGGGCCTTGCTGCAGGGGCTGGCCCAACGTCTACAAGATGAGACCCGGATGCACGTCTACGTCGCCGACAACCCGCTGACAGCCGTAGCGATGGGAACCGGCATGATTTTAGAGAAACCAGAATTTTATCGCGAGACCTTGACCAGCATGCAGCGCAAGGCGATGATTCGCTAGCTTTGTTCACAGACACTGTTGTTTTCTATGCGTAGCACGGAACGAAGACCGCGCACGGTCGGTGATGTAGGGATACGAATCGGGCTGCTGTCGTTGGCAGCGTTGCTTTTGCTGGCGTTGCAACTTTCCGGCAACTTGCAGCCTGTCCAAAATTTCTTGACGCAGCTGACCATGCCTGCCCAGTTGAGCGCGACCGGGCTCACAACAACGTTCAGCCAGCTGATCGAGAGCGTGCTCCGGATGCGCACGTTGAACCAGGAGCTGGCTGTGCTCCAAAGCCGCACTCGCCAGCTGGAGGCAGAGCTGCAGACCCTGCGTGAGGTCGAAAAAGAAAACGAAACGCTGCGCACCTTGTTGAACTTTGCCCAGACACGCCCACGTCTGGAGCTGCGCGGGGCCCAGATCGTCGCCCGCGTCGTCGGCGAGGAAAGCACCAATTTTATCGACACCATCTTGATCGACCTGGGGGCAGTGCACGGCCTCCGCACTGGAATGCCCGTTGTGACTGTTCAGGGGCTGGTGGGGCGTATCAGTTCGGTGACCGAGAACAACGCCAAGGTGCTTTTGCTCAGCGACCCCAGCAGCCTGGCCAGCGCGTTGTTGGCTGACAGTCGGCTGAACGGGATCGTGCGCGGGGACACCGGCAACCATCTGGTGATGGACTTTTTGCCCCAGGGGCCGACCTTTGCGGTCGGCGAGGCAGTCCTGAGCTCCGGGCTGGGGGGCCAGTTTCCCCGTGGCCTTAGGATCGGCACGATCGACACGATCGAATCCCAGCCCAACGCGGTCTTTCAGACTGCGACGGTGCGTCCGGCGGTCGATTTCAGCAGCCTGGAACTGGTGATGGTGATCACCAACTTTGCACCGAGCCAGGGGTTGAACGACCTGCTGAACCAGGCTGAGGAGACTGCGCCGGTGCAGAGTGCCCCAGCGCAGAGTGCCCCAGCGCAAGAGGAGACGGCACCATGAACCGCGGGGCCTTGTATTATCTGATGGTTCCCCTCTTGTTGCTCTGTGCCTTGTTGCAGTCGACGACGCTGGCTCGCTTCAAGCTGGCCGGGGTCAAGCCTGAGCTGGTGCTGCTGGTAGTGGTGATAGGGGCGATGGTCTACGGCGCACGGTCAGGGGTGCTGTGGGCTTTTGTGGCAGGGATCGGCCTGGATCTTTTCAGCGGTGGACCTTTTGGCGCCTCCAGCCTGGCTTTGATGGCGAGTGCACTGGTAGCCGGGTTGGGGCATCGCCCTTTTTCACGCTTCAATCTGCTGGTGCCGTTGGCCGCTGCCGCCTTGGGCACCCTGGCCTTTGCCGCTGTCTATCTGGGCCTGCTGGCGGTGCTGACCACAGCCGGCTTCTCTGTGCCGCAGCTGCCGCTGGAGGGAACCCTCCAAGACATTGTGCTCCCGGTCACGCTGTACAATGTGGCGTTGATGCTGCTGGCGATCCCGCTGCTGAATCGTCTGCCCGAAAGCCAGGATGTGTAGCGGCTTCCCGCTGTTGTGAGATGTACTAGACGTTGATCGAGTGATCATGTTTGAAGAACGCACGGGAAAAGACACTGCCGATATCACGATGGCGATTTTTCGCCTGGGCATTGTGGTCACGTTTGTGGTCATGGTGGCCCGCATGTTTGATCTGCAGGTGATGCAGACGGACCGTTACGCCGCGCTGGCCAACCAAAACCGTCTGTTGCGCATCGAAACGCCTGCCCCGCGCGGGGTGATCTATGACCGCAACGGCACGATCCTGGTGCGCAATCGCCCCTCCTTCGAGGTGGCCTTGGTGCCAGAAGATCTGCCCACCGATGACTTGGAGACCGAAGAGGTCGACGAGGAGGCTGTCGAGATCGAAAAAATTCTGCGCATTCTGCAGGCAGACCGTGACCCCGAAGTCGCCTTGCGCATGGCGGAAATTTTGTTCAACAAACTGGGCTACAACGACTTTATCCGTACAGTTGAAGCCGTCAATGTCCAGATTTCGTATCTGGACGATCCTGCGTTTGTGACCCCAGTCACCGACGCCGGTCGGATGGTGATGGCTGCGCCGCTCGAAGTGTACCTGCCTGACCTGGACAAGGTGCTGCCGATGGAGGGACTGGTGGCGCTGGTCAAACGCACGGTCGCGATCCAAAGCATGGGGAGCGCCTCCGACCCTGTGCCGATCCTGGACGGCGTCGACCGCATCCGTGCGTTTGAAATTTCTGAGGACAGCTTTCGGATCCCAGCGGTGCGTGTGACCCAGGTGCCCGTGCGGGAGTACATCTACGGCGACCTGCTCAGCCACGTCCTGGGCTTTTTGGGGCCGATCCCGGCCTTCGCCGCCGACACCTATCGTCAAAGTGGCTACAACAACCCCAACGAACGTGTGGGGCTGAACGGCCTGGAATACACCTACCAGGCCGAGCTGCGAGGGACGCCGGGCGTCCGCTATTCGGAACGCAACATCCTGGGGATCGACGTGCGCACCATCGGGCCGGAGGTCGAGCCGGTGCCGGGCTGGAATCTACATCTGACCATCGACTGGCGCCTGCAGTCGATCATGCGTGAGGCTTTGCAGGCGAAGATGGAGGAGGTCGGCGCTCCCTGGGCGGTGACCGTGGCGATGAACCCGCAGAGCGGCGAGATTTTGGGGATGGTCAGCCTGCATTCTTACGACAACAACATCTTTGCCGAACGGATCGGCGAAGAGTATTTGCGTCTGGAGCAGGACGAACGGCGCCCATTGATCAACTATGCGATCGGCGGCCTCTATCCGCCCGGCTCCGTCTTCAAAATGGTGACCAGCCTGGCCGGCCTCTCGGAGGGAGTGATCACCCCGGAGACCCTCGTCGTCGATGCTGGCCCGATCTATCTGCCCAACCGGTATTTCCCCAACGACCTGACCCAGGCACAAAAATTTGTGAGCTGGAACCACAAAAACGGGGTTGTGCATGGCCGGATCAACGTAGAAAGCGCGCTGGCACTTTCCAACGATATCTTTTTTTACTATCTGGGCGGCGGCTATCTGGACGAATTTGTCGGACTTGGCCATGTGCTGCTCAGCAAATGGACCGATCTGTTCGGTTTTGGGGAGAAGACCGGCATCGACCTGCCGGGAGAGGTCACTTCGCTGGTGCCGACAGACCAGTGGAAACGTCAGCTCTTTGCGGAACCCTGGACGACCGGCGACAGCTACAACATGGCGATCGGCCAGGGGTATGTGCTGGCGACACCGCTGCAAGTGCTGGTCGAGACCGCAGCGCTGGCCAATGGGGGCATCCTGTATGTTCCCAAGGTGGTCCACCATATGACCGATGCCAACGGGGGGGTCCAACGGGACTTCCAGCCAGAGGTCAAACGCCAGCTGCCGGTCGACCCGGAGCATCTGGAAGTGGTCCGCCGGGGCATGTGGGAGGTGGTCAACGCCAGCTATGGGACTGGGCAGGTCGCCCGGGTTGCTGGGGTGGAGGTGGCCGGCAAAACGGGTACCGCCGAGTTTTGTGAGTATCTTCCCGAAAAGAGCGACTGCCGCCGCGATGAAAAGGATTTTTTGCCTTTTCATTCCTGGTTCAGCGCCTTTGCGCCCTACGACAACCCAGAGATTGCAGTGGTCACTTTTGTCTACGACGGCGGTGAAGGCTCTGCCGTTGCTGCCCCGATCACCCAAAAAATCCTGGAAGGCTACTTCACCGAGATCGCACCTCGCCCACAGCCTGTGGCAACGGAACCGTGAGGAAGAGAGCATGAGCGAGACAGCCCGATCGGACCCGCGGATCCACAGCGTTGCCTCTACCGGCGAATCTGCCTTCCATTCTCGGATCGCAGACCTGCTCGACGATGTGACGGTCCCAGCAGCAGCCTCGTCTGCAGAGGATGCTGCTGCGCCCCTGCCCTCTGCGGGGGAGGAAAGGACAGCGCAGGCCGCTCCTTCTCTGGCCCTGAACGAGGTGGCTGGCCGTGGGTCAGCGCAGGAGACAGCAGGGGCTCTGCTGCCAGGCGAGCCGTTGATGGGGGCCGGTCGGCGTCTTCTGGCCGCTGCGGAGATGACATCTTTTCTGCCCTACAAGCCGGTTGACCCTCCGGGCGAGCCAGAACCGGAGACCCCCAAGGCGTTGCCCCCCCAGCCTCCTGCGGGCAAGCTGTCTGGGGCCGAACAAGTGATCAACCTGCGTGGACGCAGCGATGGGGTGGTGATCGAACTGGGGCGCCAGCCATGGCCTGAAATTTTGTCTGGGTTGACCGAACGGCTGAACCAGTCGTCCAGTTTTTTTTATCACAGCAGCGTGGCGCTCGACACCGGAACACGGCCCGTCACCGAGGGGGAACTCTCTCAGGTGGCCAGGGTGCTCTCTGAACATGCGATGACCCTGGGGCTGGTGCGCACCGCCTCGGAGCGCACGTTTCAGGCAGCGTTGGCGATCGGGATGGCAGCGACATTGGAAGCCCCCGACGGCAGCACGATGGCAGAGGCCAGCCGTGCGGGCAGCAACCTGGCTCCGAAACCGGGTGAAGAGGCTGGCTATTTTGTTTTCCGCGGCTATCTGCGCTCCGGCCACCGGCTGCAGCGGGCCGAACACATCCTGGTGCTGGGCGACATCAACCCGGGCGCTGAAGTGATCAGCGACGGGGATGTCATGGTCTGGGGGCGGCTGCGTGGGGTCGTTCATGCGGGCGCACAAGGCAACCGGCGGGCGCTGGTGGCGGCACTCGACCTGGAACCGACCCAACTCCGAATCGCCGATCTCTTCGTTCAAGGAGCTGACCCCAAACCGGGGCAGCCAGGACGTTTTTTTTGGCGCCGCTCTCAACACAAACGCCCCGAAATTGCCCGGTGGATCCAGGGACAGATTGTCGTCGAGGAGTGGGATATCTCACGCCCAGGAGGATTGATCTCGTTGCAGCGTCAAGCAGGACGAAGCTGACATGACAGGGACCGTGATCACCGTGACCTCTGGCAAAGGGGGGGTCGGCAAGACGACGACCACCGCCAATCTCTGTGCGACGTTGACCCGTCTGGGCCAGCGCGTGATCGCAGTCGACGCCGACATCGGGCTGCGCAACCTCGATCTGGTGATGGGGTTGGAAAACCGTATCTTGTACGACTCGATCGACGTGGCGGAGGGGCGCTGCACGCTGCAGCAGGCGCTGGTGCGCGACCCACGTGCCGAGTTTCTCTACCTGCTGCCGGCAGCACAGACGCGCGACAAACACGAGATCACCGCAGACCAGCTGTGCACGATCTGCAAACAGCTGGTCAACCTGGCCGACTATGTGTTGATCGACTCTCCCGCAGGCATCGAACATGGTTTTGCCGCCGCGATCGCCCCTTCCGACCGCGTTTTGATTGTCACGACGTCGGATGTGAGCGCGCTGCGAGACGCCGACAAAGTGATCTATCTGCTCGAACGGGACTGGCAGCGCCAACCTGGGCTGGTGATCAACCGCTTCAACCCACGGCTGGTCAACAGCGGCGAAATGCGGGGGATCGACGATGTGCTCGATATTCTGGCGATCGACTTGATGGGCGTGGTCCCCGAGGATGAACGGCTGATGTTGTCGACCGACCGCGGCACACCTGCCGCCTTCGACCAACGCATGTATGTGCGCCGTGCCTACGAAAACATTGCGCTGCGTGTGATGGGAAACAATGTCCCGCTGACCGACTACCATCGGCCAGGTCTGTGGGGCTGGCTGGCCAGATGGTTAGGAAGATAAATGTTCGCACGGATCTACTGGCGCCATTTCGACTGGCTGTTGTTAGGGGTTGTCCTGCTGCTGTGCGGGGTGGGGGTCGCTGTCATTTACAGCGCCACCCGCAATTCGCCCGACCTGGTCGACTACTGGCAGCGCCAGATCAACTTTATTGGGATCGGCCTGGTTGCGCTGTTCGCTGTGGCTCTGTTTGATTACCGACAGCTTTCGCTGCTGGCCGTCCCTGCCTTTCTGGCCTTTATCCTCTCGCTGATTCTGGTCTATCTGTTCGGCGACGCCCAGGGGGGCTCGCGCAGCTGGATTTCGGTGGGAGGCACGCTGGTCCAGCCGACCGAGGCAGGAAAATTTCTCCTCATCATCTTTTTGGCCTGGTATCTGAGTGGGCGCCGAGAGAGCATACACCGGCTCCCCTATCTGCTGGCCGCGTTTGTGCTGTTGCTGGCACCGCTCGTGCTGGTCTATATTCAGCCAGATTTTGGGATGACCATCACCTACGCGTTCATGGGAGGGACGCTGATTCTCTCGGCTGGCATTCGCTATCAACATCTGTTGTTGCTGCTGGGCGGGGTTTTTCTGGCAATCCCTGTGCTGGCGGCCTCGCTGCAAGGGTACATGCTGGCCCGGATCTGTATCTTTCTTCCGACCGGCGACGACGGCCAAATCGTCGCCCCTCTGCTGAATTTTTTGCGTGCCGCCTTCAACACACTGCCCAAGGAATGCCTTCAGCCAGCCGCCAACACGGCAGCTTCCTACAACGTCGACCAGGCCCTGATCGCGGTCGGGAACGGCGGGCTGACCGGGATGGGCTGGACCCAGGGAACCCAAAATCAGCTGCTCTTTCTGCGGGTGCGCCACACGGATTTTATCTTCAGTGTGATCGCAGAGGAGCTGGGCCTGGTGGGGGCTTCGCTGATTCTGCTGTTGTTGTTGTTCGTGGTCTGGCGCATCCTGCGCATCGCCATCCAGGCACCTGACCCCTTCGGCCGGTTGCTGGCCGTCGGGATTGCAGCGTTGATCTTTTTTCAAATTGGGATCAACGTCGGCATGAACCTCAAACTGATGCCGGTGACCGGCCTGACCTTGCCGTTTATCAGTTACGGCGGCAGTTCGCTGGTCTCCATGCTTTTTGCCATTGGCCTGGCGGAGAGTGTCTCGATGCGCCAGCGCAGGATCAACGCCTATTAACCCAACCTCTCCGAGCCCAACGCCTGTTCCAGGTCTACCACCAGCTTTTCGCACAACAACATCAGCTGCGGTTTCCAGCGTTCGTGCAACGTCAGCGGGTCGACCCAGCGCGCCGGCAGCGCTGGCTGGTTCATCTGCGCCAGCGTGAAGGAGGGCTCCTCCAGAAAGCGCAGACGGTTTTCGCGCGGCGCGTAGCGGCCAAACTGGGCTTCCACCACGCCGATCGGAGGGATCCGGTGCGCGCTTTCGGTCGACCAGCGGAGAATTTCGGTGAGCAGCAGCCGCAGCGGGTGGTAGCGGCGATGGACTTGCGGGCGCGCTGCAACCAGCTGGTGCCAGAACTCGCTGCTGGCAAAGGTCATGGACGCTGGAGTAAGCGGCAGCGCATAGAGGCCGGCCAGAATCGAGGCACCTGTGTCGAGCAGGGCTCGGCAGGCACCCAGATAGCCGACCCAGAAGGAGCGGGTCAGCAGGGGGGCTTTTTCTTCCGCCTGTGGGTCCACCTTGTGCCGTTTGCGCGCATCCTCGATCAAAAACGCATACATCTCGACATCGGCCATCCGCGCGCACAGGCATTCGGCCATGATCACACAGACGCTGGCCAGCGCCTCCTCGTAGGTTGCAAACTTCTGGTCGAACCGCTCATCCAGCCGGACAAAACAGCTGGGGACCGGCTGGTCTGACAGCTGATAGGTGGTTCGCTCATAAAAACGCGTGCGCATGCCGGGTTTTCTCCTGTGAAAGCAGTGGCTGTGCGACAGCCCCGCCGCTGGGGGGTCCGGGTCAGCCTGCCAAAATTGGCAGCCACAATCCGTCAAATGTCGCTCCCCAGGTGGGGGGGCACACACAGTATACTGAGAGTTGAGACTGAGAGTTGAGACTGAGCGTTGAGACTGAGCGTTGAGAAGCGAGCTGGGGCTCCCCCCTCTGTCTGAAGGCAGAGGGAGACCGCTGGAGGATTCGATGAGCCATCTGCCCAACACCGAGGCCCCCCCCTTGATCCGCGATCTGCCGCTCGAGCTGCGGCCCCGTCAGCGTCTGGTCTATGCAGGTCCGAATGCACTGAGCAACGCCGAGCTGCTCGCCATCATTTTGCGCATGGGGGGGCGTGGAGAGAGCGTGCTGCATATGGCGGAGCGGCTGCTGAGCCAGTTTGGCGGTCTGCCGGGGCTGGTGCAGGCCAGCCACGACGAACTGTGTGGCGCACATGGGATTGGGGAAGCCAAAGCGACCCAGATCAAAGCTGCGCTGGAGCTGGGGCGACGGCTGCTGGCCACCGCCCCCTACGAACGCCCTCAGGTACGCAGCCCGGGCGACGCCGCCAGTCTGCTCATGTTGGAGATGGGCCTGCTCGAACAGGAGCAGCTGCGCACGCTGCTGCTCGACACCAAAAATACCCTCCTGCGTGTCGTCCACGTCTACACCGGCAGCCTCAACACGGCGGTGGTGCGGGTCGGCGAAGTCTTTCGAGAAGCGATCCGCGCCAACTGCGCCTCGATCATTGTGGTACACAACCATCCCAGCGGGGACCCGACCCCCAGCCCGGAGGATGTGCGGGTCACCGAACAGCTGGTGGCCGCCGGCCGCCTGCTCGACATCGAAGTGCTGGACCATCTGGTGATCGGGCACAATCGGTATGTCAGCCTGAAAGAGCGGGGCCTGGGCTTTCGATGAGCGGGCGGAAGCCGGTCTGCCTGGGCCCGGCTGTCCGCCCGCGCAGAGTCCCACCTCTCCTAGCTGTCGGCTGACGGGTCGAATTTTGCCTGGGCGGCCAGGTATTCACAGAGGGCACGGACAGCGCCATTGGTCAGCCGCGCCTCTTTGGCGCGTGCCCGCACGTAGTCTTTGAGCTGGTCTGCGCGCAACACTGGGATCGTCGGGCCATTCAGATCGAGCTGGATTTCCTGGTTGAGAAAGACGGCGGCCCCCTCCACCGGCACCTCAGCCAACGGATTGACCCCACGCTCATTGGCTGGAGCCTGTGCCAGCAGCTGGCGGATCTTCTTCTGCTGCTCGGCGAGCTCCTGGGCTGGGTTCCCGACCCCTTCTCGCGAAAAGAGGGTAAAAATTTTCCCCAGGCTGAACGGCTCGCGCCAGCGATCCCCGGAGATCGCCACGCGTCCTTTGTCGGAGCGAACAATCCAGATCAGGACACCGTGTGGTCCGGCCAGCAGATAGCTGGTGGACAAGCTCATGGCGAAGTAGGCGTATTTGTCGTCGAAGCCCTTGAGGCTGCGTTCCAGCACCTCGTCGGGGCGCTCAAAAAGCCGGCTGCCAGGCCAACGGCGCCGCGCAAAACGGTTGATAAAATAGCTGCCGGTGCTGGCCAGCATGAACCCTGCGGCCAGCGCGACAAAGCTGATCCAAGACCAGTACAGCTGCAAAAAGCCAAGGATGCCCGGCTGGATAGGCTGGTCGGGCGGGTACCAGGTCGGGACAAAGCTGGCCAGCAGCCCGACAAACAGGACAGCCAGCCCGGCCAGGCTGAAGCGGCGCCCCAAGGACTCTTTGCGTTTGATCTGGGTCAGGTTTCGGTATAGTTTCATAAAAGATACCCTCATCCTCGTTGGGCGTCCCGGCATGGGCGACGCCGTCAAAATGGATCTTTCGATCTCAGCGCGCAGAAGCGGCACGCTCGTCTGGCTGGGCAAGCGCTGCAATCCCCCGTTGGATTTTGGCCGGCACCTCGTGTTCGATCGCCTGTTTGGCGACGCGGATGGCATGGCGCACCGCCAACGAGTTGCTGCGCCCGTGCGCCACCACCACAAGACTGGAGAGCCCCAACAGCACAGCCCCGCCGTAATGGCTGTCGTCCATCCGTTCTCGCACGCGCCTCATGGCCCCGCGCGAGAGCAGGGCCCCCAGGAGGGCGACTGGACTCTTTTGGATCTCTTCTCGCATCACCCGGCTCATCAACCTGGCTGTGGTCTCGGCGGTTTTGACAAAGATGTTGCCCGTGAACCCGTCGGTCACAACGACATCCGCAAGACCCGCCGGGATCTCTTTGCTTTCGATATTGCCCTCAAAACGAATGCTGGGGGTCTTTTCGAGCAGCTTGAAGCTGTCGATCACCAGCTGGTTGCCCTTGCCCGCCTCTTCGCCGTTGCTCAGAATGCGGACCGTCGGCTGCTCGACGCCGATCAGCTCGCGCGCGTAGATGGTGCCCATCATCGCAAACTGTTGGAGATGTTCCGGCCGCACGTCGGCATTGGCGCCGATGTCCAGGATCAAGCAGACGCCTTGCAGCGTGGGGAAAGGGCAGATCAAAGCAGGCCGCGAGATCCCTTGGATCCGCCCCACGTGCAAGATACCGGCGGCCAGGGCCCCGCCTGTATTCCCGGCCGACACAAAGGCCTGCGCTGCGTTGCTTTTCACCAATTTACAGCCGACGACCATCGAGCTGTCTGATTTGGCACGCACCGCAGCAGCAGGTTTTTCGTCCATTTCGATCACCTGTGTGGCAGGAACGATCGGAAGGTCGAGCCCACGCACCTTGTATTTTTTGAGCTCCGCGGCAATGACATCGGGTTTCCCTACCAGCGAGACAGTCACACCATAGATACGTGCTGCCTCCACCGCGCCGGCAACGATGGCTTCCGGCGCGTGATCGCCTCCCATGGCATCCAATGCAATATTCATCATCGGTTTGGCGGCAGAAACCACCTTAACGGGTGGTGGAAGCCGCTTTCCTCCTTTCATAGCACAATTGTTCGTATTGCTTAAAATTTTTACGCACCTATGTTTGCCGCAGCGCCCTGAAACAGCTCGCACGGGTCAAACTCCTGCCTGCCAGGCAGACACGTTGCGCCGCACGATCCAGCAGGCGAACGCAGCCGGTCAGTTTGTCAGTGGCCGGGCCTAGGCGACACGCACCTTTCGCCCGTACGATTTGCGTCCCCTCTGCTGTCGGGCGATTCGCTGTGCACGGCGCTGCTGTGACGGGGTGCCCCACGCAGTTGTCGCTGCAGCGGGGGCAAGAGAGGGAGCAGATCGCTGGCGACGACCCCTGCCTCGCCGAGGGTGGCAGCACAATGCAAGCCCGCCTGGCCGTGCAACCAGGCACCCAGACAGGCTGCCGCAAACGGAGAACTGCCCTGCGCCAACAAGCCGCCGATCAGCCCGGCCAGAATATCGCCGCTGCCAGCGGTGGCCAGCGCCGCAGTGGCGATCGGCAGCACAGCCAACTGGCCGTCGGAGGATGCCACCACCGTGTACGGACCTTTCAACAGCACCGTGCACTGCCACTCCTGTGCTTTTTGTCTGGCCAGCGCCCAGCGGTGGGCAGTCACCTCCGCCACCGACCGCCCACACAGACGGGCCATTTCGGCCGGGTGCGGTGTCAGCACGCAGTGGGCTGGCAGCCGTTCGACCCAATGTTCGAGCGCCGCCAGCCCATTCAGCCCGTCGGCATCAAACACGGTGGCTGGCAGAGGCAGATCCAGCAAATGGGCGAGCAGGGTGTGGGTCTCTGGGGTCTGGTTCAGGCCACAGCCCACCACCAGCGCCCGGCAACCAGACAGGTGCGGGGCGATCCACTCGGCTGCTGTGCTGGCAATCCCAGCCCCGTTCACCCCTTCGGCAGCAGGCAGCAGCAGCCAGGTCGGTTCGGGAAGTCGGCCTGCAACCTGGGCCCAGACCGACCGAATCGTCGCCACCGTGACCAATCCGGCGCCAGCGCGGCCAGCGGCGCTGCTGGCCCGCAGCGCCGCACCAGGGTAGGCTTCGCTTCCTACAACCAGCAGCACCCTGCCAAAGGTTCCTTTGTGGCTGTCCGACGGACGTGATGGCAGCCAGGCTCGCACCGCAGCGGCCTCGAGCACAAAGGTGGGCACTTCTGCGACCCATGCCGGGTCGATCCCAATGTCTGCTACAAAGAGCTCGCCTACAGCCGCCGCCGCCGGAAACTGGTAGTGGCCCACCTTGGCGCAGGCAAAGGTCACCGTCAGGTCAGGAAAGAGCGTGTGTGGATCCAGGTCACCTGTATCACAGTTTATCCCACTGGCACAGTCGACGGCCACGATAGGCGGTGCCGGCGAACGAACGGCCTGTGCCGTGCGGGCCGCGGCCAGGATGGCCGCCAGTGGCCCTGTCACCGGACGGTTGGCACCGGTCCCAAGCAGCGCATCGACAAGGACGTCGGCCTGCTGCAGCCACGCCCGCAGCGTGGCCAGGCTGGGGTCGCTTTCTGTGTCAGCAATGGCCACGCCTGCTTCCCCCAGCTTGGCCAGCCAGAGACCGACAGCGGTGCTCTCCTGGGCTGGTCGTTTCCAGAGGTAGACCTGCACATGGGCCCCAGCCTTCCGCAGACAATCGGCACAGACCAGCCCGTCTCCGCCGTTGTGGCCTGGCCCAGCCAACACCAGATAGGAGACGGCACCATAACGGCTCCACACCACAGAGGCAACGGCCCGGCCTGCCGCCTCCATCATCGCCGCATACGAATGGCCGGCCGCAGCGGCGCGCCGTTCAAGTGCCTGCATCTCAGCGACACTCACAATACGCTTCGGCGAAAGCACGGCTTCCAGCAAAAATCCCTCCAGTGGAACTGGACTCAGGTGCCTGACATTTGGGGCGGCTGCGGCGCCAGATCCATCTCTTGCAGCAGACCCACCAGCGCGTAGTTGTGGCTGAGCACCAACAGCCCG
>JAPLGY010000442.1 GCA_026389955.1 Caldilinea sp.
AACGCCGACGAGTCGGAGCCGGGCACCTTCAAAGACCGTATCCTCCTGGAGGGGGATCCTTGTCGGGTGCTGGAAGGCGCATTGCTCGGCGCCTATGCGATCGGCGCCAGCCGCATCTATCTCTACCTCCGCGGCGAGTACCCGCTGGCGCTCGAACGGGTCGAGGCTGCGCTGGCCGAGCTGCGGCAGGCTGGCTATCTGGGCGAAGCGATCCTGGGCTCCACCTATGCTGTCGACGTCGAGGTGCGCAGCGGCGCCGGCGCCTACATCTGCGGCGAAGAGACCGCCCTTTTTGAATCGATCGAGGGAAAGCGTGGCTTTCCGCGGATCAAGCCGCCCTTCCCGACCACCCAGGGGCTCTTCGGCCAGCCGACCGTCATCAACAACGTCGAGACGCTGGCCCAGATCCCGTACATCGTGCTGCATGGCCCCGCAGCCTTTCAAGAGCTGGGCACCGCCGAATCGACCGGCCCCAAGCTGCTCTGCGTCTCCGGGGACATCGCGCGCCCGGGCCTTTACGAGATCGGCTTCGGCGTCACCCTGCGCCACCTGGTCGAAAATCTGGCCGGCGGCGTGACCGGGGGCGCGCTGCAGGCACTGCTGGTCGGCGGGGCCGCCGGGACATTCGCCACCCCGGCTGAACTGGAGACCCCGATCACCTTTCATGGGCTGCGAGCAGCTGGGTTGACCTTGGGCTCCGGCGCAGTCATGGTCTTCAACGACCAGCGCGACCTGCGCGACCTCTTGCGTCGGCTGGGCCGTTTCTTCGCCCATGAATCGTGTGGAAAATGCTATCCGTGCCAGCTGGGCACCCAACGCCAGTTCGAGATCCTCACCCGGCTGGCCGAAAAGAGGCTGCTGCCCGGAGACAGCGAGCGCCTGCGCGAGATCGGATGGACGATGAACGACGCATCTCTCTGTGGCTTGGGCCAGACCGCAGCCAGCGCCCTCTTCAGTGCAATGAAACGCTGGCCAGGGCTTTTTGAGCCGAAAGGGGCAGCATGAGCGAGGTAACGTTGACCATCGATGGGCGGCCGGTCACGGTCGCCGCAGAAACAACCCTCCTGCAGGCCGCCGCGCAGCTGCAGATCGAGATCCCCACCATCTGCTACCATGAAGCCTGCACCCCCAATGCCATCTGCCGGATGTGTGTCGTTGAAGTGGAGAAACAACGGCTGCTCCAGCCTGCCTGCGTGGCCCAGGTGCGCGAGGGAATGGTCGTGCAGACGCGCAGCGAACGGGTTGAACGGAGCCGACGCACCCTGCTGGAACTGCTCGACTCTGCAGTCGATCTCAGCGATGCGCCAGACATTCAAGCCCAGATGGTGGACTATGCGGCCAGACCCGCACGTTTTCCCGAGGCAGAACGGCGTTCCCCGCCGGTGTTGGACGACAACCCGATGTACATCCGCGACTACGCCAAATGTGTGCTCTGTTGGCGCTGTGTGCAGGTCTGCGCCGAGGACGCGCAGTACACCTTTGCCCTGAGCTTTGAGGGGCGTGGGTTTGAGACCCAGATCGGCACCTTCTTCGAGCAGCCGATGCCGGCCACCAGCTGCGTTTTTTGTGGGCAGTGTGTCGGTGTCTGCCCTTCTGGCGCGCTCAAACCGCGGCGCGAGTGGCTGCTCGAACAAGGCAAGACCGCCGACGACATTCTGGAGCAGACGCGGGCAGAACGCCGCCGTTCCCGCCGTTCCTCCCCAGCATGAGCGAGAGCTCGGTCGTCCTGCTGGGGCTGCTGGCCGCGCTCTCCTGGGGCGGGGGCGATTTTTGTGGCGGCCTGGCAGCCCGCCGAACCGATGTCTACAGCGTGGTGCTGGTGGCAGAGGTGGCAGGTGCGCTGCTGCTGGGGGGGCTGGCGCTCCTGTACCAGGAGGCCTGGCCTGCCTTCCCTTCGCTGGCGTGGGCTTCTGCTGGCGGGTTGGTGGGGGCAGTCGGCCTGCTCGCCCTCTACCGTGCCCTGGCCGCAGGCCATATGGGCATCGTCGCACCGTTGACCGCCGTGGTCGCCGGCGCCACGCCGGTGGTCTTTGGCGCAGCCACCGAAGGTTGGCCAGACCCCTGGCAGCTGGGTGGCTTTGGAACAGCGTTGCTGGCGGTCTGGCTGCTGGCTGGCACGAGCGGCCAGACCCTTCACCGGGTCGAAGCCCTCTACACCTTGGTGGCTGGACTGAGCTTTGGGGCCTATTTTATATTGATCGACCTGTCGACCGGGGCCGGCACCCTCTTTTGGAACCTGGTAGTGGCACGTCTGTTGGGGGCTCTGCTGCTGCTGGCTGCGCTCGGGGCCATGCGCCGCCCCTTCCGCACCACACGTGCGGTGCTGCCGATCAACCTGCTTGGCGGGCTGCTCGACGCCGGCGGCAACCTCTTCTTTGCACTGGCCGCAGTGGCTGGCCGGCTGGATGTGGCGGCGATTTTGTCTTCCCTCTATCCGGGCACGACCGTGCTCCTGGCCTGGGCCCTGTTGGGCCAGCGGCTGAACCGCCCTCAGTTGTTGGGTGTCGCCGCCGCACTGGCGGCAATCCTGCTGATCGCTGCCTGACGGGCCATTGGAACTGCGGCACGTTGGCGCTGAACCCTTCAGCCAGACTGTGATCCCGCCATTGTCGAGCGCCACGTTTCCATCTGAAGTCAACCATGATCAGCAAACAACAGCTGCACCTCATCAACCGCAAAACGCTCAAATATCCGTTGGATATCGCCGAAAAGGATTATCACCTGGCGTTGGCAGTGAAGCTGATGAGTGAGTCGCCTCTCGGCGATAAGCTGGTGTTCAAGGGTGGCGCTGCCATTCATCACTGCTCCCTGCCCCAACACCGCTTCTCTGAAGATCTTGATTTCACGTCACTTGACCGTGATCTTGACCTTAAAACTGCCGGCTTATTTGCGTCCACGTGTACTGGTGTTTCGTCAAGCGTCACTTGATAGTGTTTTCATCCTGTCGGGGTGCCTGAATTTAGATCAGGCACCCCGATGAAGCGCGGCACACACGTATCCATCACTTCAGGCTACGTTCACCAGGATGCCGGACCGCCTGGCGTGGCCGGGCAGCGTTGTGCGCAGATACCCTCCCCATGCCACGCCACAGGCGTCGGGAATCACAAAATGGCGTCCAGGTTGTTCTCGTCCAGAGAATCCAGCGGGATGATTTCGGCATCTTCTGGTGCCTCGATGGCAGGTACGCTGTCAAAGTCAGCGTAGCGGGCCTCCAGGGTGAAGTTGAACATCGGTTGTGCGTCACGCAGCGTGGGGGGCATCTCTTCTCCACTCATCTCCAACAGCGTGACAAGCCCGCTCAGGTCCATTTCCAGCACGGTGCTTTCATCGTACAGATAGGGTTTCTCAACGCCGATGGCCTGCACATGTTGAAACTCAAAGGAACGGGTGAGGACATTGGCAACCAGCTGTACACCCAGGATCGCCATGCCCAGTTCCTGCGGGTCGATCGTCTCTCCAGAGGCGGCAACGAGGGAATCTGCGGTCTCGCGTAGGATGCGGGTGAAATCTGGGTTGGCGACCAGGCGCGCCAGGTCAAACGAAGTGCGGAAAATGGCGACGGGGGTTCCA
>JAPLGY010000398.1 GCA_026389955.1 Caldilinea sp.
GATCACCCTCGGCGGCCATGCCGTGACCCGCCTCGATACCTTCGACGGCTATAAATTTGTGATGGATGACGGCGGCTGGCTGCTCGTGCGCTTCTCAGGCACCGAACCCCTGCTGCGCATCTACACGGAAACCACCGACCCGCAGGCGGTGCCGGCCATTCTGGCCGACGGCCGACGGCTGGCTGGCGTCTGAACCGATACCCAGCTTCCCCTCCTATGTGCAATCTGACCTACGTTTTATCTGTGGTATCTGTGATAAAATGAACAATCGAGTCGTATGGAGCGTATAGAGTTTGAACTTGATTTGTGTACTCTTTGTGTGAAAATGGCTGAATACAGAACACCCTACCTGATCGATAGTCATTGCCATCTGGACCTGCAGCCTTTCGATGCAGACCGAGCAGAAGTCGTTGCACGCGCACAGGCCGCTGGAGTGACTCTTTGGGTCAACCCTGGGATTGACCTCGACCAGTGCCGGCGGGCATTGGCTCTGGCCGAACAGCTTGAAGGGCTCTACGTTGCCGTCGGCATCCACCCAACCAGCGCCGACCGCTTTACCCCAGAGACGCTGCAAGCGCTGCAGCGGCTGGCCCAGCACCCCAAGGTGGTGGCGATCGGCGAGGTGGGGTTGGATTTTTATTGGGGCAACGTCGACCCGGCGCTGCAGCAGCAAGTGCTGCTCGCCCAGCTGGATCTGGCGGCCGAGCTGGGGCTGCCGGTGTTGATCCACAGCAGAGAAGCCAATGCAGCGGTCGCCGATCTTCTGCGCAACTGGGTGGCCAGCAGTGTCTACACACGGTCTCTGCTGGCCCGGCGCCCCTTTGCGGGGGTGCTGCACGCCTTCAGCGGCGACCTTGCGCTGGCGAACGAAGCCTTTTCTTGGAACTTCTTGGTGGGGCTGGGGGGAGCAGCCACCTTCCGCAACGCACACGCGCTGCGGGCCCTGGTGCCAGCACTGCGGCTGGATCGGTTGCTGCTGGAGACAGATGCTCCCTACCTGACCCCCCACCCGTACCGGGGCCAACGCAACGAGCCCGCTCGGCTGGCCTTGGTCTGCGAACAGCTGGCGCAGCTGTACGGCATCCCTCCCACAGCGCTGGCAGCTCAGACCAGTGCCACTGCACTTCGTTTTTACGGTCTGGAGGATCGGTTCGGTGTTGACTCCGCAACTCACCACACCGCAGTATTGGTCTAGAAAGTTTCTGGACGCCGCTGTACGGGCCCCTGTGGCCGATCCGGCCCCCCCTGTTTACAGTGGGGCTTCGGATGTCAACGCCCTGTTCGCGCCGATCCAGCCTGCGCTGCGCCAGGTCGAACAGAGGTTGCGCTCCGTGGATTCGGCGATCTTTGCTCCCCTCGCCGAAGCCTTTGCCAACCTGATCGGCAGCGGCGGCAAACGGTTGCGCCCGGCACTGGCCCTGCTTGCCTCCGAGCTGAACATGGCGCTGCCTGGCATCTCGCGCACCCAGCCAGCCATCGCGTTGGCATCCTCGGTCGAAATGCTTCACACAGCCACGTTGGTGCACGACGATGTGATCGACGGTGCACTGCTTCGCCGCGGCGCCCCAACCCTCAACGCCCGTTGGAACGGGATCTCGACGGTGCTGGCCGGCAACTACCTGTTCGGTACGGCAGCACGCTTTTCTGCAGAAACCCAGAATATCCGTGTGATCGAACTGTTCAGCGACACGCTGCGGATTATTGTCGACGGCGAGCTTCGCCAGCTCAAAGACCGCTACCGCTTTGCCCAGGACCGCGCCAACTACTACCAGCGCATCTACGCCAAAACTGCCAGCCTCTTCTGTGCCGCCACCCAGGGCGCTGCGCTCCTGGCCCAGCTGCCCGAAGACCGCATCGCCGATCTGAACCATTTCGGCTATAATTTTGGGATGGCCTTTCAGATTATCGACGACGTACTTGATTTTACCGGGGATGACAGCACACTGGGCAAACCCGCCGGCAGCGACCTGCACCAGGGGACGCTGACTTTGCCCTTCTTCCATTATTTGCAGTGCCACCCCTGCCCGACAGAAGTGATTGCGCAGCTGGAGGAGGCACAGATGGAGGCAGACGACGGCGACCCGGCGGCCTGGAGCCAGGCAGTCGCCGACCTGGTCACCCGCCTGCGCGCCAGCCCAGCGATCGAGGCCGCACGCGAGGAAGCCCGCTCTTTCCTGCACAAAGCCGTCGACGATCTGCGGGCGCTGCCCGACAACCCGTATCGCCATTCGCTCTACGGACTTTGTGAATTCGTGGTCAGACGGACGTACTGAGCCCAGCCACACAGGGCTCCAATTGGAGCCCTGATGGCTTGCTGCCACCCTGTTCCGCCACCTGCACCGATCTGTGCCAGGAGGGCACGATGTCAGCCGAAGATCCCAGAATTTTGGCCCTGCGCCAACAGCGAGAGCTGGCACTGGAGGGAGGTGGCCGCGCTCGCGTCGAACGCCACCATGCCAAAGGGCGGCGCACTGCGCGCGAGCGGTTGGCCCAACTCTTCGACCCCTCTACTTTTCAAGAACTGGGCCTGCTGGCCAGCACACGGCTGGACAGAGAGGGCCCGCCCGGTGACGGGGTGGTAGCTGGTTTCGGCCGGGTCGATGGCCGCACCGTTTTTGCCTACGCACAGGACGCCACAGTCTTCGGTGGGGCGCTGGGGGAGATGCATGGACGCAAAATTTGTCAGGTGATGGATCTGGCCGCCGACGCCGGCGCCCCGATCGTAGGGCTGATCGACTCGGGGGGAGCACGGATCCAGGAGGGTATCTATGGACTGGGGGGCTACGCCGACATCTTCCGGCGCAACGCAACCTATTCGGGCATCGTCCCCCAGCTTAGCCTGCTGCTCGGCCCCTGTGCCGGCGGTGCCGCATATTCCCCCGCCCTGACTGACCTGGTGGTGATGGTCGAAGGGCAGTCCTACATGTTCCTGACCGGCCCGGAAGTGGTCCGGGCAGTCACGGGCGAGACAGTCGACGCCGAACAGCTGGGTGGGGCAAGCATCCACCTCTCCACCAGCGGACTGGCCCATTTTGTCCGGTCGGACGAAACCAAAGCGATCGATCTGGCACGCCAGCTGTTGGGCTACCTGCCCTCCAACCACCTGGAAAACCCACCGCTGGCGGATGCCGGGTCGGCCCCGGCCCAGGCAGAGACCGTGCTCAACAGCATCGTCCCCCTCGACGCGCGCCAGCCCTACTCGATGCACACCGTGATCGAGCAGATTGTCGACACCGGCTCGTTCTTGGAGATCCAGGAGCAGTTTGCGCGCAACGCCGTTGTCGGGCTGGCACGGCTGGCCGGCCAGCCGGTCGGCGTGGTGGCGCAGGAGCCAGAGGTGCTGGCCGGCGCGCTCGACATCGACGCCTCGGACAAAATCGCACGCTTTGTGCGCTTCTGCGATGCCTTCAACCTCCCACTCGTCACTTTGGTCGATACCCCAGGATTTTTACCCGGCATCGATCAAGAGTACCATGGCATCATTCGGCATGGGGCCAAAATTGTCTACGCCTATTCCACCGCGACCGTGCCCAAAATCAGTGTTGTCACCCGCAAGGCCTACGGCGGCGCCTATGTAGTCATGAGCAGCAAACAGCTGGGCACAGACATAACCCTCGCCTGGCCCAGCGCCGAAATCGCCGTGATGGGGGGAGAGGGGGCCGCCAGCATCCTCTACCGCAAAGAGATCGCCCAGGCAGATGACCCTGCCCAGGCCCGGGCCCGTTACGCCGAGGAGTACCGGGAACGCTACCTCAACCCTTATGTGGCCGCAGCGAGCGGCTTTATTGATGAGGTGATCGAACCGGCAGAGACTCGCCAGCGGCTGTTGGCCGCACTGGCTGCGCTGCGCCAGAAGGCAGTTGTCCCGCTCGCCCGGCGCCATGGCAACATGCCCGCCTAGCGACAGAGCGCTGCGGAAGAGCCTCCAAAAATGGAGAAAACAAGATGGGGGAAAGCAGTATGTGGGATGTGGTCGGACAAGCTGTAAGCATCACCGCGGTCGGCATCACCCTGATCTTTGTCGTCCTGGCCGTGATGTGGGGGCTGATGACTGCATTGGTGCGGCTCACCACGCCGCCCCCGTCTGAAGTGAAGACAGCAGAACCTGCCACGGCGGCCAGCCCGGCAGACCGCAGCGCCCAGACCGCCAGACACCGCGCTGCTGCCGCAGCGGTCGCCGTGGCCCTGGCTGCTGCCCCCCCTGCCCCCAAAAGCATACCCGCTGCACTCTCGCCGTGGCAGGCTGTCCAACGCAGCCGCGCGCTGAACCTTCGCCCCGTCCACCGCCCCCCGACGACAAAACCGTGAACCGGGAGACTCCATGCAACTACGCGTCCGCATCGACGGCCAGACCTATACAGTGGAAATCGAGAATCTCCAGAGCCGCCCTGTCCAAGTCAGGGTCGACGGCGAACAGATCGAGGTCTGGCCGGAAGCCAGCCCAGCCGCCGCCGCACCGCCCGCCGCACCGGCCGTGGCCGACACACCGTCGAACAAACGGCCAGCCCCCAGTCTGCCGGGTACGGTGCCAGCACCGCTGCCGGGAGACATCGTACAGGTCGCCGTCAAAGCGGGCGACCTGGTGGCAGCTGGCCAGCTGCTCTGCACCATTGAATCGATGAAGATGAACAACCCGATCCGCAGCCCCTACGCTGGAACCGTGGAGAGTGTGCACGTTGTGGCCGGAGAGCACGTCCACCACGGCCAGCCACTCCTGCAGCTGCGCCGCCTGCAGACATCACCCCCGGCGACAGGCAGCTGACCATGCAACTCCAGGAACTATTTGCTGCTCTGACACAGGGGATTCACTTCTTCACCTGGGCCAACCTGGCGATGATTGGCGCCGGCGCGCTGTTGATCTATCTGGCGGTCGAGCGTGGCTATGAACCGCTGCTGTTGCTGCCGATCGGGGCCGGCTGCATCTTTGCCAATCTGGGCATGTCCGCGTACACGCCCGGTTCCTGGCTGGAGACCCTCTATCGGTTGGGGATCGAGACCGAACTCTTTCCGTTGCTGATCTTTGTCGGCGTAGGGGCGATGATCGACTTCCGACCGCTGCTGGCCCAACCCCAGCTGGTGTTGATGGGCGCTGCGGGCCAGGTGGGCATCTATGTGACCCTGCTGCTGGCTGCGCTGCTGGGCTTCGAGCTCAAAGAGGCGGCAGCCATCGGGGTGATCGGCGCCATCGACGGGCCCACGGCCATTTTTGTGGGGGCACAGCTGGCCCCCCACCTGCTGGGGCCGATCGCCGTGGCGGCCTATTCGTACATGAGTCTGATCCCCCTCCTCCAGCCGCCTTTGATGCGGTTGCTGACGACGCCAGCCGAGCGGCGGGTGCGGATGGAATATGCGCCCCGGCCAGTGGCGCGTGCGGCCGTATTGATCTTCCCGATCGCGGCGACGATTTTTGTCAGCCTGATCGCCCCTGCCGCGGCCCCGCTGATTGCGAGCCTGATGCTGGGCAACCTGCTGCGCGAGGCGTTGGTGGTAGAACGGCTGAGCCTGGCAGCC
>JAPLGY010000060.1 GCA_026389955.1 Caldilinea sp.
GCCCGTCCCGATGCTGTCGATCGTGATGTTCCCGGCATACCCCTCTTCGATGAAACGCTCCGCCATCCGCTCGGTCAGCGGGTAGACCGTCGAGCTCCCAGCCACGATGATGTCGCCGCTCACCGCCAAAGGATTCACCTCAGGAAGCCCGCCGGCGGCAGCCTGGCCAGCAGCCTCAGCGGCAGGCGCCTCCACAACAGCAGGCGCCTCCACAACAGCAGGCTCCTCCACAACGGCAGGCTCCTCCACAACGGCAGGCTCCGCAGCAGTAGGCTCATTCTGCGGGCTTGCACAGGCACCCATCCACAGAGCCATCATCAAAAAACAAATCAACATCCAGTTCCGCATAAATTTTTTCCCTTATTTGTTGCCAGTACCGATACCAGTGCCTACGATTCAACTTACTGCACCACACCACTCACCTGTAGCAACCAGAAAGACAGTGCTGTTTTTTCTGATTGACCCTCTACGAGGAGGTCTTTCTTTTTCAGAGTAGCCCATTTTGTTTAACAACAGACAAAGCGTTTCTTTAACAAAACATCAACGACTGATCAAAGGGATATGAACAAGTGGCAGTGTAAAGAAAAAAGTACTTCCGATCTGCTCAGTGCTTTCCACCCAGATCTGCCCGTTGTGGGCGTGCACGGTATGTTTGGCGATGGCCAGGCCAAGACCGGTGCCACCACCGCTGCGAGCACGATCCGCCTTGTAGAAACGCTCAAAAATTCGTGGAACCTCTTCAGCAGGAATGCCGATTCCACTGTCGGTCACCGAAATCACAACAACGTCGGGGGCGACGCCGGGCAGGCTCTCTGCTGACAGGCGAGCCCGCACAATGATGGTTCCCCCCGCCGGCGTAAATTTGATGGCGTTGTGGAGCAGGTTGAGCAGGACCGTACGTATACGGTCGGTATCCACAAGGACCTCGGGCAGTTTGCTTTCCAGAAAGAGGTGAAGGGTCAGCTGGGCCCGTTCGGCCTGTGGCTGCAACCGCTCCACGACGGGTTCGACCAGAGCAGCAATCGTCGTCGGGAAGAGACGCAGGGGCACCTGCCCGGATTCGATACGGGAGAGCTCCAGCAATTCCTGCACCATCTGTGTCATCTCGTCGACTTCGATTTCCATCCGCTCCAAAAAATGGGTGGCGGCGGGAGGATCTTCGAGGGCGCCATCGCGCAAGGTGTCGACCAGTGCCTTGAGCGAGGCCAGAGGCGTGCGCAGCTCGTGCGAAAGATTGCTGACAAAATCACGCCGGATCGTCTCCAGGCGGTGCAGATGGCTGAGGTCCTGAAGCAACACCAAAAATCCATTGGCGTCGCCGCGCAAAAAGGGAGTGACGATGACCCGAATATAGACGTCGCTGGTCAATTCGAGCGTGGCCGAGTGCTCCAGGTTGTGCTCGACACAGGCCAACCACACATCGGCGACCCGATAGTCCTTGACCACCTGCACAAACGATTTATCGAGCGCGTCGTCCGCTTTGACATTCAAAATTTGTGCGGCGGCAGGGTTGAGAATACTGACGTACCCGTGCTTGTTGAGCATGATTACGCCGTCGTTCATGACCTGCAAAACAGTATCAAGCCGATCACGCTCGCGGCTGCGTTTGCGGCTCTGGCGTTGCAGCCGTTCTGCCATCCGATTGAGCGCGTCGCTGAGCGCGCCGATGTCCCCATGTTTGTGCGCAGGTACCCGGGCATTCAGATCGCCTGCGGCAATCTGCTCGACAGCAGAGGTCAGCTGGCGCATACGCCAGGAACTGAGGTCGAATACACCGATCCACAGCAAGGCAGCGCTGCCTGCCACTCCCAGGCTTCCCAGCAGCCAGGTCGCCAGGCCGCCCCCGCCCTCGTCAAGATACCAGAAGAGAGCACCGGCCACCAGCCACATGCTCAAAAAAACCACGAGCACGGAATGCCAACGGTCGCGCACCGTAGACCGAAGACTTCGCCAACAGAGCGGCCTCATCGCCGTCGACAACCCATTGGGCTGGCTGTGCGTCCGTATCGATGCGTCAGCAGAGGGGGGCTTGGAAGGGGAAACTTTTTCCAGATGAGAGGAATACTCAACGGTTGTTTGCTGCATCGCTCCATCATCCACAAGGAGATTCGCATGAATTGCCTGCATTTACTGTACACAGAGGATAGCACGACAAGATTAACAGCAGTTCAACCCTATGTAAACATTCCATCTGACAGTCACTCTGACAGTCACTCTGACAGTCACATCGTCTCTGCAGACCGGCTACACCCCTCCCTCAAAACGATAGCCGACCCCACGCACCGTGACGATCCGCTGGGGGTCCGATGGATCGGCTTCGATCTTTTCACGCAGCCAACGCACATGGACATCGACGGTTCGGCTGCCGCCGTCAAATTCCCAGCCCCAAACACGCTCCAAAATCAGATCGCGGCTCAACACGATCCCTCGGTTGCGCGCCAGAAAGACCAACAGGTCGAACTCTTTGGGTTTGAGATGGTGTACAACCCCTTGGAACGAGACCTCGCGACGGCTCAGATCGATGACCAGCGCGCCAAAGACCATCCGCTCCCCCCCCAGGTTGGATGCCGTCGCGGCCGCGAACTCTTCGCGATCGATCCGTACCCGCCGCAGGAGCGCTTTGACGCGCGCAACCAGCTCACGCATGCTGAACGGCTTGGTCAGGTAGTCGTCCGCCCCGACTTCCAGGCCGACAATTTTGTCGATCTCTTCGCTGCGGGCGGTCAACATGAGGATCGGCACGTTCATTTCTCTGCGCAAAATCCGGCAGACCTCGAAGCCGTCGAGGCCCGGCAGCATGACGTCCAGCACCACCAGATCAGGCTGCTGCTGGCGAGCCACTTCGAGTGCTCTGCGCCCATCTCCTGCAGTGAAGAGCGTGTAGCCTTGTTTGCGCAGCGAATAGGCCAGCGTCTCGACCAACGACGGCTCATCTTCCACAACCACGATTTTGGCCTCGTTCATGACAAAGTATCTCCTCGGTAGCGCCTGCGCGCAGTTGGCTTCTACAGTGAACGCGGGCGAACAGGACGCTGCACAGAAAAAAGCCCCCGCAGCAGCACGGCCCCCAGCACCACGATCCCCCCCACCCTGGCCAGCGGACCTGGCACTTCACCCACCACCCAAAAGACCAGAAGTGGGTTCAAAATCGGCTCCAAACAGGAGATCAGAATCGTCTCGATCGCCGACAACGAACGAATGGCCACAGTGTAAAACAGAAACGGGATGCCAAGTTGAAAAATGCCCAGAAAACCGACGATCGCCCAGTCGCTGGGCACCGCTTCGGCGGTGAGCAAAAAAGGCAACCCGACCCCAGCCGCCAGCAGGTTGCCCAACAGCACAGTCTCTAAGCTGGATTGGTCTTTCTGCGCACGCATGAAAAGCGTCATCCAGGCCAGGGCAACTCCCCCCAGCACAGACAGGAGATTGCCAAGCATCCCCGCTGGCGTCAAAGCCTCCCCAAAAAACAGCGCCATCCCAGCCAGAATCGCGCCGGACGCAACGTAATCCAGCCTGCCTGGCCGTTCCCCCAAAAACCAGTGGCTGAAGAGCGCAACCCAGATCGGCGCAGTGTACTGCAGAAGAATCGCGTTGGCCGCCGAGGTGAGCTGGGTGGCCTGCACAAAAAAGATCACCATCAGGCAGTATGAGACCGCACCGCCGATCTGTGCTGTAGACCAGCTCCAGACAGGCCGGCGCAGGTACAGCCAGAGCACCAGCGCCGCCACCGCGCTGCGTCCGCCTACGAGCGCCAGCGCCGGAATCGTCGCCTGCTTGATCAACACCCCCGAAGTGCTCCACAAGACCACACAGACCAACAAAAATAACACAGCACGCCGGTGCGCAGCGGTTTCATTTTCTACAGAAGCTGGCACTCCCTGGATCTGTCTGCGCATCGAAAATCGACCGAGAAGATCTTTCATCGCACAGCCGGCAGGGGACCATACAACTGGCTGTATTTGCGCTGCAGATAGGCAAGGTAGGGCTGAATTGTCAGTTCGTTCCCTGTCACTCGCAGCAGCAGTTCGTCGGGCGTGTAGCGGGCACCATGCCGGTAGAGATTCTCACGCAGCCAGCCGTGCAATGTCCCAAAAGAACCCTGTGCGATCTCGGCTTCAATCTGCGGCTGGGCTGCCACGGCTGCAGCATAAAACTGCGACGCCATGATATTGCCCAGCGTGTAGCCTTGAAAACTGCCGCCGATCGGCCCCGAAAACCAGTGCACATCCTGCATGACCCCGTCCCGATCATCCGACGCATGCATCCCCAAATTTTCCTGGTAGCGAGCGTGCCAGGCCTCGGGCAATTCCTCGATCGACAGCTTACCCTCCAACAGATCCAGCTCCAGCCCAAAACGAATGATCACATGCAGGTTGTAGGTCACTTCATCCGCATCTACACGAATCAAGGAAGGTTGAACCCGGTTGATGGCACGATAGAAACTGTCCAAGTCGACATCGGCCAACTGCTCAGGAAAAACAGCCTGCAGCGCAGGATAGAAATGCCCCCAAAACGGGCGGCTGCGGCCGATCAGATTCTCCCACAACCGCGATTGACTCTCGTGCACACCCGCCGAAGTCCCCGTGTCGAGCACAGACGACGCATACGCTTCGTCGATCCCCATCTCGTAGAGCGCATGGCCCGTTTCATGCATCGTACCGAACAAAGCACTGCTCAGGTCGTTCTCATAAAAACGCGTGGTGATCCGGGCATCCCCCGGGCCAAATTTGGTCATGAAAGGGTGGTGTGTCTCGTCCTGGCGCCCACGCGTGAAGTCATAACCGAACGCAACCGCTACCTGCTCGCCAAAAGCTTGTTGCTGAGCCTTGGGATAGTGGCGCTGCAGGAAACGGCTGTCGACCACAGGCTTCTGTGCAAGAGCAGCCACCCAGATCGCCAATGCCCGGCGCAACGCCTCAAACAGCGGCTGAATCTTCGCCACCGTCATCCCCGGGTCTGCCTCGTCGATCAACGGGTCTGCCAGATGGGCATGCCCAGGGAAAAATTCCGCCATCCGACGGCTCATGGCCAACGTTTTGTGCAGATAAGGGCGCACCGCAGCAAAATCGTTGCGCGGCCGCGCCTCTGCCCACACACTGTACGAATTCGAAAGATGTTCGACAAACTCTGCGTCAAAGGCAGCAGGATTCCGGATAGAATGTTCGTAGCGGCGCCGCAGCTCACGCACCATCGCGGCTTCTACGCGCTCTGCTTCCCGGCCGACACCCGCAGCGTCCAGGTCGTCGAGCAGATGCCCGATCGCAGGATCCGTGGACCGTTCGTGCGCCAACCGCTCGATCAGGGCGCTCTGACGCGCCCGCACAGCCCCGCCTCCCGACGGCATATAGGTAGCCTGATCCCAACCCAACAGAGACGAAACTCCGTTCAGGTCGTAGATCTCCTGCCAGCGCGCCATCATCTCGTC
>JAPLGY010000319.1 GCA_026389955.1 Caldilinea sp.
ACTGCAGGAAGAATGCTACAATACAGCGCAACCGTCGGCAAGGGTAGAAACTGACACCATGTTTTCATTCGCTATTGTAGGAGGATCTCTGTGGATAGGCCTACGCGTCTATCAACAGTTTGCAGCGACAGTGCCCCCCCCACCCCCTTTGGTCACCCATTTGCTTTTTCCGCAGTTTGAATCGTTTCCGGCACGCCAGACAGATTCAACACAGGACTCCTTGGCCGGGCAACTCCACAGGGTTTTTCCTCCTGTGTTTGCATCGCACCCCCCCCAACATGAGGTAAACCTTGCTGTAGCAGCTTGTGGGTTGACAGCAGCCGGTCTGCTGCTGTCACCGGTGCTGGGCCTGGCCGGAAACCTGCTGGTCGTTGTGTTGGACTGGCCGGCATGGGTCAAAACGGTGGAGATGTTGCGCTCCGAGCGTCAACTCTCCACCGCATGCCTGCGCCCGGCCATGCACTGCCTGCTGTTTGTCGCGAACAGAGGAGTTTTCAGTGCCATCGATGTGCTGTTGAGCGCCCTGGACCGACAGCAGCTCTACGCGGCCGAAACACAGATTCTCCGCCGGTGCACCCAGCTCACACTGGAAATGCAGCAGCGAGAGCCCCCCTACGCTCAGGATGACAGCTGTGTCACCTTCACCGCAGGAGAACAGATACGGGTCAACGGCGTGGTCCTCCAAGGTACCGGTCTGGTCGAGCGGGACTCCGGTCCGTCTCGACAGACGGCTGTCCTCTCTGCCTGCGATCCGATCCAGCCCGGCGACCTGCTGGTCGCTGGCACGCTGCAAGTACACGTCAAACCACCAGACAGTTGCCTGCTTACACATCCCCTCTCCCCCCTCCAGATGGAACAGGCCCCTCTCACCCGCGTCGACGAGATGACAGCGCCGCTCGTCGGGTTGGGCGCCTTGGCCACCCTCCTGGCTGGCCCGCTCACAGGCGCTGTTGTGCTGAGCGCTCAGTTTGGCGACAACCTGGAGACGCTGCTCCAGCTGGCACAACACCAATTTTTGCTGCTGGCCCGCTCGCAACAACTCTGGATCCGAGATATCTACGTGTTGGAACAGCTCAGCCAGCTAGATGCCGTGCTGTTGTCCGCAGATCTCTTGGATCGGCCTCAGATTTCCCAGCTGCTCGACGGGCTGCGCCAGCGCGGGGTGACTGCGTTCTACACCCTGACCGACACCCTGACCGACACCCAACTACACCGGGCCCAGCAGTTGGGCATCGACCTCCTCCCGACAGAGCAGGCGGGCCTGCCCGCCTGTCTGGATGCGCTGCGGGCCCGCCACACTTGTCTGGGGTTTGTGGGCGCTGGCGCAGCAGATTGGCTGCTCTGGTCCTCTGTAAATTTGTCTGTCACCTGCGGTCGCCCGCTCAACCCGATGCTGCCAGCCAGCGTCCAGATCGACGACGATCTGAACAAACTGTGCCTGCTCCTCGATCTGGGGCGCGACTACGCACAGACCCGCCGCCACATCTGGCGTACAACGCTGCTCCCAGGCTGGGCTGGGCTGGCCGGCACCCTCCTTCCATCCCGAGGATTTGCCTTTTCGATCGTCATAAAAATTTTTGCCGGTCCAGCAGCCGTCGACCAGCTGCTGGCAATCGGAGAACAAGAACGCCCCACCACACAAAAAACCCGCAAAAAATCGCCCTCCCCTTCAACACAGAGACGGCGGAGCCCTGCACCGCAGCACGCTCCTCTCCGCCGGAAAACGCAGACATCCTCCCCCTTCCTGGATTCGCTCATGGCACCCACGTGGGCTGCCGGCACTTAAGACTGCCGAGGAGAGACCCACCCATGCACTTCAGCCGCACAACCCGCGCCCTCAACAGCCGTCAGCCGTTCACCCTGGCGGGCAGCCTGTTGTTGGCATTGGCGCTTCTGGTCGCGTGGCTGCTCTGGTTTTTCGGAGCTTCTGTGCCCATTACCGTCAACGCACGTATCGTCGAGACCACCGGAGACGGCTATGTACGGGCCGTGATCTCCCCTACACTCGCGTCCTCGATCGCAGCCGGACAGACAGCGCTGCTCTCCTTTCCCAGTGCACCGAACGCCCACACTGTGCCCGCCACTGTCGTGGCTGTTTCCCCAGGGGCCACCGAAACGGTCACCGAATTGTACGCTGAATTGAGCTTTGCCAACGCAGACCTCTTTACCCAGCAGCTGACCGGCCAGGCCACCATTGTGGTAGAACGCGTCTCGCCCGCACTCTCTTTTTTGCGGGCAACCGGTCAGTTCATCGACGCAGCCCCCATCTCTTTTCAGCGGTGAGCCCAGCAATGACCGCCACAACACGCCCCTCCCAACGCTTCCTGGCCCCGGAAGTCGTCCAGACTTCTACAATGGACTGCGGACCAGCCACCCTGAAATGCTTGCTCGAGGGGTTCGGTGTCGCCGCCAGCTATGGGCGCCTGCGCGAGGCCTGCCAGACCGATGTCGATGGCACCTCGATCGACACGATCGAAGATGTGGCCCAACAGCTGGGTCTGCACGCCGAACAGCTGCTGCTGCCCGAAGATCACCTGCTGCTGCCTGTCGCCGAAGCATTGCCCGCCCTGGTCGTGGCTCGCCTGCCTTCCGGTGCCTCCCATTTCGTCGTCGTCTGGAACTGCGTGGGAACCTTTGTACAGGTGATGGATCCGGCGCATGGCCGACGCTGGCTGACCCAACAGCAGCTCCTCGCCATGCTGCATCTCCACAGCCTGCTTCTCCCGACAACGGCGTGGCGCGACTGGGCCCTCACAGCCGGATTTCAGGCCCCGCTGCGCGCCCGCCTGACCCAGCTGGTAGGTTCAGCGCCACAAGCCCAGACCCTGCTGGACACAGCAGCCACAGACCCCACCTGGCGTTCGCTGGCCGGCCTGGATGCCGCCGCCCGCATGGCCGCCACCCTGGCACGGGCTCGCGCACTGCAGCGCGGCCCCGAACTCCAACGCTTCCTGACCGGCCTGCTCCAGCAGGTGCAACAGAGCGGCGACACAGACCTGCGCTCCCTCATCCCCGCACGCTACTGGCGGGCTCACCCCACCCACACCCCAGACGATTCGCTCGTGCTGAGCGGAGCGGTGATCGTGCGTGTGCGCGGCCGACTCGAACGCACAGCAGACCAGCCGCCACCCTCCCCAGACAGCCCCGCACCCCACACCCCGCTTTCCCCCCAACTGGCAGCAGCCCTGACAGAGCCTCCGATCCATCCACTCTCTGAACTCTGGCGGATCCTCCGCAGCGATGGGCTGTGGACCCCCGCCACGGTCGGACTGGCGCTGCCACTCGCCAGCGCCGCCGTCCTGATCGAAGCGTTCCTGCTGCGCGGGCTGATCCAGATCGGCAGCCAGCCAGATCTGGCTGGAACACAACAGGCCCTGTGGCTGGCCGTACCTCTCTTTGCTGTTGTGATGCTCCTCTTGGAAATCCCGATCGCCGCCGCCACCTTGCAGATGGGCCGCCACCTGGAAATCCGTCTGCGCGTCGCCCTGCTCGAAAAAATGCCCCGCCTCAACCACCGCTATTTTCATAGCCGACTCCTCTCCGATCTCGCCGGCCATGCACACAGCCTGCGCTCGATCCGGACCGCACCAGAGCTGGGCATTCGGCTGCTGCGCACAGGGTTCCAGCTGATTTTGACCACCCTGGGGCTGGTGCTGCTCTCCCCCACCAGCCTGCTGCCGGCCGTGCTGGCAGCAGCCACGGCGCTCGTCGGCAACTGGCTGGCACAACCCCTCCTCAACGAAGTAGGGGCACGCGTCAGCACGCAGACCAGCGTGCTCAGCCGTTTTTACCTGGACGGCCTGCTGGGGCTCGTGCCGCTGCACGCCCACGGCGCCGAAAAATCCTTGCGCAGCGGGCACGAAGAACACCTCGTTGCCTGGATGCGCGCTTCACTCCACTATTTTGACCTGACGACCCTCTTTCATGCCGGCCAGACGTTGCTCAGCACCCTCTGTACGATCTGGATCGTGTTGGCCTATCTGACCGACAACGGCGAGGTCAGCGGGGTGCTGCTGGTCCTTTACTGGGCCCTCACCCTCCCCATCCTGGCCACAACCCTGGCCGAACTGACCAGACAATACCCACACCATCACACCCGAATGATACGCCTGACCGAACCTTTGCGGGCACCCGACGAAGAGGCGGGATCCCTTGCAGCCCAACCCACCAGCCCCGCAGAAAAAATCCCGGCAGCCCCCAACCCGCTGCCAGGCGTCGCCGTACACCTGCACGAGGCCTCTGTCACGGCGGGCGGCCATTCGATTCTGCACAACGTCACGCTCACCTTGCAGAGCAACGAACATGTCGCCATCGCCGGTGCCTCCGGAGCGGGCAAATCGACTTTGGCAGGGCTGTTGTTGGGCTGGCATCGCCCCATCGCTGGCTCCGTGCAGATCGACGGCAATGCACTGACCCCAGCCACCTTGCCCGCACTGCGCAGGACAACAGCCTGGATCGACCCGGCTGTGCAGCTCTGGAATCGCTCTTTGCTCGAAAATCTGCGCTACGGAAATCTGGCCGACACAGCCCCCCTGAGCGATATTCTGGAACTGGCCGACCTCTACCAGCTCATCGAACAGCTGCCAAACGGACTCCAGAGCTCGCTCGGCGAGGGCGGAGCGCTGGTGTCAGGGGGGGAAGGCCAGCGGGTACGGCTGGGACGCGCCCTCTTCCGCCCTGGCGTACGGCTGGCCATTTTGGATGAACCGTTTCGTGGGCTGGACCGCTCACAGCGCCGCGAACTGCTGACCCGCGCACGACAACACTGGCGGCAAAGCACGCTGATCTGCATCACTCACGATATCAGCGAGACACGCAGCTTCGATCGGGTCCTGGTCGTCGACCAGGGCCGCATCGTCGAAGACGACACACCGGCGGCACTGGCCGCCCGGCCAGATTCTCACTACAGCAAACTGCTGGCCGCCGAACAGGCAGTCCGGACCACCCTGTGGGAAGGAGCGGAGTGGCGGCACCTCTGGATCGAGGAGGGCCGTCTGCAAGAAATGCCCCCAGCCACGCAATCCCTCCCAGCCGAGCCCCCCACTTATCGCAGCGTGGCTCCGCAAGTGCTGCGCATCCCGCTCTCCGCGATCGCCGGCCTACTGCCCGAGGAACACCTCCTCAGGCCTATTTACGAGGGCGAAACAATCGATCTTCCCGCCGGCCAC
>JAPLGY010000422.1 GCA_026389955.1 Caldilinea sp.
GATGCCCAGACCGCTACAGCAGCTGCACTCTCTGGCCAGCCTTACTACGATCCGCCGGCCCAGACCGCCACCGCTGCGCTCTTCTACGGCCAGCCCCCGGTCGACGTTCCGGCCCAGACCGCCACCGCCGCAGTCTTCTACGGCCAGCCCCCGGTCGACGTTCCGGCCCAGACCGCCACACCGATCCCTGAGGGGGCACCCCCGCAGACCGCCACACCGGCCGTTGCAGCGGCGCCCCCACAGACTGTCGAGCCAGCCGCCGGTGTGGTGCCTGTGCCTACAGCAACGCCTACGGCAACGCCGACCGCAGCGGTCCAGCGACCGCTCACCTCCCTCGCGCCGGCGCCCGTGGATGGCCTGGCAATCTTTCGGTCGATTGCAGGGGGGACAGTGGCAGCGTTGGCGGTGCTGGCAGTGCTGGCTGGGGCTGTGTTGTTCCTGATGTTGACGGGAATGCTGGCGGGTTTCAGTATTTTCCGGGCCGACCGCAGCTCTTACCATCTGACCGAGCAGCCTGACGGGCAATCCTCTCTGTTTCAGGCAGCTGGCCGGCCAGTTTCTTCTGAAGAGGAGACCGAATGGCCCTCTTCGTTGCCGTGAAACGCAGCCACTCCCGTTTTTTGTTGCTGGCGGCAGTTTTGCTGGCTTTTTTTTGGCGGACAACCCGCCTTGATTTTCAGAGTCTCTGGCGGGACGAGGTCGACGCGATCTATTTTGCTGTCCGTCCATTGGCAGAGACATTGGCGATGTTTGTGCAGGCAGCGCAGAATGGGCCTCTCTATTTTTTGGGGCTGCGTCCTTGGTTTGCCGTGGCAGGCACCACCGAGTTTGCCCTGCGTCTGCCTTCGGCGGGCGCAGGACTTTTGAGTGTTCTGCTGCTCTGGCAGCTCGGCCGCCAACTGCTGCCGCCGGTCTCCTCCACGGCGCAGCAGGGTTCCCCAGCCTGGAGCGGCGTCGCCGGGGTGGCTGCGCTGCTGTTTGTGCTCAACCCCTACCAGCTCTGGTATGCGCAGGAAGGCAAGATGTATGCCACGGTCACGTTCTTGGCGTTGAGTGCGCACTGGCTGTGGCTGCGTGGCATCCAACAAGGTGGCTGGCGGACCTGGCTGGGATACTGGGCTGTCGTCAGCCTGGCTCTGTACGTGCATCTGCTGATGGTGTTGCTGATTCCGCTGCATCTTGTCTGGTTTGTCATCGCCTGGCCGACAGCACGCCCTCGCTGGCGCGGCTACGGGCTGGCGCTGGCCGGGCTCACGCTGCCCTACATTCCGATGGTGTGGTGGCACTGGGTGATGCTGACCTCCCCCGACAAGCTCTCCGGGTTCAATTTTACGCCGCTGGCAACCATCTTGCGCAGTCTGGCGCTGAGCCATGTGCGCGGGTTCATCACAGCAACCCCGCTGCTCTGGCTGGCGCCAGTCTATTTTCTTTTGGGTGCCGGTGTGCTGTTTGGCAGCACAGTTGTCGGCGATCGCCACAGCGGGTTCACAGCGCCGATCTCGCCGCGGCGCCGCATGGCGCTGCTGCTCACCTGGCTGCTGCTGCCGGTAGCGCTGATTTATCTGATCAGCCTGCGTCAGCCGGTCTTTACCGAACGCTACATTCTCTGGATAGGGCCGGCGATGCTGCTTTGCATTGCTGCGGGGGTGCAGGTGCTGGCCGCCCACAGTGGGCGGCTGGCGCTGCCGGTGGTTGCGGCACTGTTGATCTACGTGGTAGGGCTTTGGGGCTGGCTGGGCTGGCAGCAGAAGACTCAGGTGATCAAGTACGATTTGCGTGGGGCTATGCAGGCTGTCTACCAGCAGCGGGCGCTGGACGAGCTCTTGATTTTGCAGATCCCGCATCAGGAGTGGGCCTATCGCTACTACACCAGCCAGTTCGAGCCCGACCCATTGGCTGGCAGCGACGTACGGCTGGGCCGGTGGGGAGGGGGGCCATACACCAACTGGGGCCGTGCGGAGGAGGTAGCGTGGCCTGAGGTACAACAGTATATGGAGACGCTGACGGCGGATGCCGACGAGATCTGGGTGCTGCTGAGCGAGGCCCCGATGTGGGACAATCGGCAGTTGATGCAGCGGTGGCTGCAGGAATCTGGCGTGCTGATCGAGCAACAGACCTTTGCCGGGGTCTCTGTGCTGCGCTATCGGCTGAACCCTTGAGGAGGGAACGTGGAGCTGCGGAAAGAGCTGCCGGTGCGTGGCCATCGGGTCTGGGACCAGGCCCCACGGCCGCAGAAGGTGGGGCTGGTGTTGGGCGGCGGTGCGGCGCGCGGGATCGCCCACATTGGGGCCTTGCTGGTGCTGGAGGAGCACGGCATTTATCCGGATGTGATTGCCGGCACCAGTGTAGGCGCGCTCGTGGGGGGGCTGTATGCGGCCGGGCTTTCGGCGCTGCGGCTTCAGTCCCTGGTCTCGACGGTCTCCTGGTCTGACCTGGTCAGCCTCAAGATGGCCCTGCCCAACCTGCGCGATTTTTCCAAGAGTCTGCCGGCAGGGCTGCTCGACATGGACAAAATGATCCCGTGGATCGACGCGTTGGTCGGCGAGCGCGTCTCGATCGAGCAGCTCAACCTTCCTTTTGCCGCGGTGGGCACCGATTTGACAACTGGAGAGATGGTGGCGATGAATCGTGGGCTGTTGGCGCCGGCCATCCGGGCCAGCTGTGCGGTGCCGGGCATCTTCACCCCGTATCGGCGCAACGGCCGTCTGCTGGGGGATGGGGTGGTCGTCAACAACCTGCCGGTCAGCGTCGCCCGTGAGTTGGGGGCGGACTATGTCATCGCCGTCGATCTGATTCCTCCGGCCGATGCCAACCCAGCCCAGCGGGCGACCGAGCCAGTCAACCTGGCCGAGATTGCGATGACAGCGCTTTTTTTGCTGGCGCGCGCCACCCAGGTCGAACAGCAGGACGCCGACCTGGTGGTCGCTCCGGCTGTGGCCCATATCAACCTGGTCGACATCTATGCTGCCGACGAGCTGTTGGCGGCGGGACGGGCTGCCATGCAGGCAGCGATTCCCCGTCTTCGGATCGACCTTTTTTTGGAAGGAGGCTGAATGCAGAAGGGACAGCTGGACGCCATCGACGTCCTTTGTGTCGGGTTTGCCTGTTACGATCTGGTCTTTGCTGTCGACCACCATCCTGGCCCGGACGAAAAGGTGAAGGCTGGCGCTTTTTTCAGCTGTGGCGGCGGCACTGCCGCCAATGCTGCGATCGCAGCGGCGCAGATGGGGTCCAAAACGGCGTTGGCCAGCTACCTGGGCAGCGATATCTACGGGGATCAGCATCTGGCCGAACTGCAGGCCGCCGGTGTGGAGACCCAGCTGGTGGTGCGCGGGCCGGGGGCCACTCCGATCTCCGCCATTTTTGTCAAGCCAGACGGGAGTCGATCGATTGTCAACCATCGTGGGTCTGTCGGGGAGCTGGCGTCCGACGCCGTGTCTTTTGGCTGGGTAGGCCCGCGTGTGGTGCTTCTGGACGGCCACCAGGCGACGCTGGCCCTCGCTGTGGTGGCGTGGGCCCATGCGCAGGGGGTTCCTACGGTGCTGGATGCCGACACAGTCAACTGGGGCAACCAGGAGCTTGTACGGCGCTGCACGCTGGTCGCCGCCTCAGAGCGGTTTGCGCTGGAGTTCACCGGTGCGGCGACGCCGGAGGCGGGGCTGGCGCAGCTGGCCAGGCTGGCGCCGGCGGTGGTGGTCACGCTCGGCGAGCGGGGGCTGATCTGGCAGCGTGGGGATGAACGCGGTGCCCTGCCCGCCTACACGGTCGACGCTGTCGACACGACCGGTGCCGGGGACACCTTTCACGGCGCGCTTGCTGCCGGTCTGGCCCAAGGGCTTGGCTGGGAAGAGCTGCTGCGCTTTGCCAGTGCTGCGGGTGCACTCTGCTGCACCCGCCATGGGGCCCGGCTCGGCATTCCGACTCGCGCCGAGGTGCTGGCGCTGGCAGCCCTGTGAGTGGGCAGACCGGCTGGCTTGTGCGACAGAGCAGAACATTGTGGGGAAAGGTTGCAAAATATGCCTGCGATCCGAGTCTTGACTGTTTCTGGCAGCCCCTATGCGCTGGGGTACAGCCATGGCCAGGCCTGCGCCCAGGCCATCGGCGAATTGACTGAAGAACGGCTGCGTCTCTGCTGCGATCCATTCTGGATTGGCGGGCAGCAGGCCAGCCTGGAAGAGGTGCTGGCCGTTGGCCGTGCCTGCCTGGCCCACCATGCCGAGTTCTCCCCCGAGCTGATGGAAGAAATGCAGGGAATGGCAGATGCCACCGGCATTGGGGTGAACGAGCTGGTGATCATGAATGGCTTCACCGATTTTGTGGACATTCTGGCCAACCCGGTGCGGCCCGGGCCGCACCGGGTTGGCCTCTTGGCCGGCGACGTCTTCGACTGCACGGCCTTCCTTGTGACCGCCCCGGCGACAGCCACCGGGCTGGGCTACCTGGGACAGACCTGGGACATGCATGCCAGCGCTACCCCTTATGTGCTGATGCTCGACGTCCGGCCCGAGCAGGGGCCTGCGCTGATGACCTTTACCGTCGCCGGCTGCGTGGGCATGATCGGCATGAACGAGCACGGCGTGGCTGTCGGTATCAACAACCTGCTGGGTGCCCAGGGGCGGCCTGGTGTGCACTGGGTTTATGTCATCCGCAGCCTGCTGGCTCAGCGCACGGTCAGTGCTGCGTTGGCCGTCCTGCAAAAGGCCCATCTGGCAGGAGCCCACAACTATCTGCTGCTGGGCCCCGAACCAGATGGAACGCTGCGCGGCTACAACATCGAACACATGGCCACGCGGTTTGCGGTAACGCCGGTCGACGAGCTCTCTGTGCACACCAACCACTGCCTGATCGCCGCCATGGGCGACGTCGAACGGCCGCGCAAAGCAGTTTCACACGCCAGCACGCTGGCACGCCAGGAGCAGGCCAGCCATTTTCTGGCAGAACGCAGCGGCCAGATCACGGTCGACACGTTGATGTCGTTGACCCGGCTGCATGCAGGGGATGGGTTGTCGGTTTGTGCCCATGTGCAGCCCGGCTACGACGTCGAAAGTTCGGGGGCCTGCATCATGGCGCCCGCCAGCCGAGAGCTCTGGGCGCTGTGGGGCAACCCGTGCCAGAACCCCTACGAGCGTTTTGTGGTCGAGCCGGTCGCCCGCCATCCACATTGAGAGAGCAGGAGGTTTCCCGATGCGCAGTGTACCGGTCAGGCAGACAGGGCTGTGGGTGCTGTGGATGGTGTTGGCCAGCACCTTGCCGGCAGCGCGACCTGCTGCGGCCCAGGGCGGCTTTGC
>JAPLGY010000617.1 GCA_026389955.1 Caldilinea sp.
CGTCCTGGTTACTGCCAGGCCCGACCGCTATGCCAAAATACCGGCCTTGCGGGTGTGCAGCCGGTTGAGCCAGATCGATCTGCTGCCCACAGGGCGATCCCCCGCTCCTTACACAATCCACCTCAGCGGCAGCCATGATCTTTCTCTGAACGTGCTGGCCGACTGGCTGCACGCGGAACACCCGGACCGGCTGCTCACTGCCGATCCGGTCGGCAGCCTGCTCGGGCTGATGTCGCTGCTGCAGGGGACGGCCCATCTGGCGGGCAGCCATCTGTTTGATGCGGCGACGGGTGATTTCAACATTGGGCCTGTGCACAGGATCTTGGCGCCCAGTGGGCTGCATGTCGTGATCGTCGGCTTCGTAGAACGCGTCCAGGGACTTCTGGTCGCCCGCGGCAACCCCAGACAGATCCATTCGCTGGCTGACCTGGCGCGCGGGGATGTGCACTTTATCAACCGCCAGCGTGGGGCGGGCACCCGAGTGTTGTTGGACTATCAGCTTGGCCGGCTGGCCCTCGATCCCTGCCAGATTCAGGGCTACACCGACACGGCACCCACCCATCTGGCCGTAGCAGCGTCGGTCGCCCAGGGCAATGCCGACTGTGGGCTGGGCATTCAGGCTGCGGCCCAGGTGTTCAACCTGGAGTTTCTGCCGGTGGCTGTGGAACGCTTCGACCTGGTGATTCCGGTGGAGTATTTTGAGAGCGCCCTGTTGGCGCCGCTGTTGGCCCTGCTGCGCCGCCGCGACCCTGGCTTCTGCAGCCATGTGGCAGCCCTGGGCGGTTACAACACCTGGCCGATGGGCCAGCTGCTGGCCGAAGTGTAAAGGTCGTTTTCAGCTCGATGGATCTGTCACAAAAGCATGGCCAATTTTCTTGAAGGATTTCACCAGTCACTCCAGCTGCTGCTCGGCGGCGACTCGCAGCTGGCCGCCATCGTCTTGCTTTCGCTGCGCGTCTCTGGAATCGCCCTGGCCATCAGCACAGCGATCGGGATCCCGCTCGGCGCGCTGCTGGGGCTGACCCGGTTTTACGGCCGCCCGCTGGCCGTTGCGCTCGTTTACACCGGGATGGCTTTCCCGCCGGTGGTGATTGGCCTGTTCGTCTATCTGCTGCTCTCGCGCTCGGGGCCGTTGGGGGCATTGGCGCTGGGTTGGATTCCCCGGCTCTTCACCCCGGAGGCGATGATCCTGGCCCAAGTGATCATTGCCCTGCCATTGGTCGCCGGTTTTACGCTGGCGGCGGTGCAGGGTGTGGACCCGGCGCTGCGCCTGCAGATTCAAGCGTTGGGGGCTTCCCGCTGGCAGACGACCGGGGCAATTCTCGAGGAAGCGCGTGTCGGGGTAGTGGCAGCTGTGGTCGCAGGGTTTGGCGGCATCCTCTCCGAAGTAGGGGCTGTCATGCTGGTCGGCGGCAACATCGCCGGCCAGACGCGCGTGCTGACCACCGCCATCGTGCTGGAAACCAACAAAGGCAACTTCGGGTTGGCCCTGGCGCTCGGCGGGGTCCTGCTCGGCATCGCCTTTGCAGCCAACTTGCTGATCCTGCGCCTGGAGGGGCGTTCTTTTCATTCATGACCGATCTGTACACGCTGCAGGGCGTCACGGTGCGCTACGGCGCGCGCACGGTCCTGGCTGTCGACCAGCTGGCAATCCGGCGGGGCGAGATTCTGTCTGTGGTCGGGCCCAGCGGCGCCGGCAAGAGCACCCTGCTGCGCCTGCTCAACTTTCTCCAGCCCCCTACCAGCGGCAAAATTCACTTCGACGGCATTCTCTTCAGCGCAGATCAGGCCGCCACGCTGGCCATGCGCCGCCGCGTGACGACAGTCTTCCAGCGTCCTGTGCTGCTCCGCCGCAGCGTAGAAGCCAACGTCGCCTATGGGCTGCACCTGCGCGGCCAGCGCGAGGAAACTGCGGTCCTCCGCGCCACCCTGGCGTCGGTCGGTCTGGCAGAGCTGGCCCGACAGCCGGCGCGCACCCTTTCCGGCGGAGAGGCACAGCGCGTGGCGCTGGCCCGCGCCCTGGTGCTGCGCCCGGACGCGCTCTTGCTCGACGAGCCGACCGCCAATCTGGACCCTTACAATGTCGGGCTGATCGAACAGAACATCGCCAGGCTCAACCAGGAACAGCAGACCACGATCGTGCTGGTCACCCACAACCTCCACCAGGCGCGACGGCTGGCCCATCGCGTGCTGTTCCTGCTCGACGGCCATCCGGTGGAAACGGCTGCCACGCAGACCTTTTTTGAGTCACCCCACGACCCACGCACCGGTGCGTTTGTGCGCGGCGACATGGTGTACTGATCTGTTCGTGCTCGCTCTTTCTTTCTCATCACAAAGGAGTTCACAATGAAACATCGGTTCTTCCCTCTTTTTGGACTGTTGATATTTTTGCTGAGCGCCTGTCAGCCTGTCCAGGCACCGGCCGGCGCTCAGGTCACAGCGCCAGCCGAGCTGATCCTGGCCACGACCACCAGCACCCAGGACTCGGGGCTGCTCGACGCGATCCTGCCCGTCTTCGAAGCGGAAGCCCAAGCCAGCGTCGGTGTCGTCGCTGTCGGCACGGGCCAGGCGCTGCAGCTCGGCACCGACTGCAACGCCGACGTCGTCCTTGTCCACGCACGGGCGCGCGAGGAGGCCTTTCTGGAAGCCGGCGACGGCATTCGCCGCGAAGAGGTGATGTACAACGATTTCGTCCTGCTCGGCCCGCCCGACGACCCGGCAGGGATCCTTGGCATGGCTGACAGCGCCGCCGCCCTGGCCAAAATTGCCGAGACAGAGGCTCCTTTCATCTCGCGCGGGGACGACTCGGGAACCCACACCAAAGAGCTTTCGATCTGGAAGGCTGCGGGGATCGAGCCGGCCGGCGACTGGTACATCTCTGCCGGCCAGGGTATGGGGGCTGTGTTGACCATGGCCGACGAACAGCAGGCCTACACATTGAGCGACCGCGCCACTTACCTGGCCCGCACGCTCGAAGGCATCGATCTGGGGGTCGCTGTGGAGGGCGACCCAGCCCTCTTCAACCCCTACGGGGTCCTTGTGGTCAACCCCGAGCGCTGTCCCAATGTGAACGATGAGCTGGCCAACCAGTTTGTCGACTGGCTTGTCTCCGTGCCTGTCCAGGAGCGGATCGCCGCCTATGGCCGGGATTTGTTCGGCCAGTCGCTCTTCATCCCCGATTCAGAAGGCTGGCGCAACCGTTGATGGCAGGGAGCTGTCGGGGAGGCACAGAGCTGCCCCGACAGCTCCCACCTCTGCCCGCTTGCTCAGCCGCAGCTGATTTTTGGCCTCGCCCCGCAGGTCGCCTATCGACGCCCTCCCCATAAAAATTGCATCAATTCTCCCTCTCTATTTGACGCGCGCTGCCAAAAGTCCTACTATACACTCTCGGTGCGCGGCATCAGGCTGACCGGCGCCTTTTTTTTCGAGTTTCATGGGGAGAATTCCTAATGCGTCTGATTCCACGCAAATTGTTTTTGACATGCGGTGTTGGTACCCACAAAGAAAAGCTGACCAGCTTTGAATTGGCGCTGCGCGATGCGAGCATCGCCCATTTCAACCTGGTACGGGTTTCGTCGATTTTTCCACCCCACTGCCAGATCGTGACCAAAGAAGAGGGGCTGCTTCTCCTCCAGCCCGGCGAAATTGTCTTTTCTGTGATCGCGGAGATGGCCAGCAATGAACCCGGTCGGCGTATTGCGGCTTCGATCGGGGTCGCCCGCCCTGCCGACCACGACAAATATGGCTATCTTTCCGAACACCACACCTATGGCCAGACCGAACAGGAAGCCGGCGATTACGCCGAAGACCTGGCAGCCACGATGCTTGCGACCACCTTGGGCATCAACTTTGATGCCAACAAAGATTACAACGAACGGCGTGAACAGTACATGATGGGCGGCGAGATTGTCGACAGCACCAGCATCACGATGGCAGTCACCGCAGTACCTGGCGGCCTCTGGACGACCGTCATCAGCGCAGCGATCCTGATCTGACCCATGGCGGCCACACCTGACAATTTTCTGGGGCTGGACGAAGCCTTCTCCGACTACAACACGGCGCGGGTGCTCGTCCTGCCCATTCCCTTGGAAGCGACCGTCAGCTACGGCGGCGGAACCGCCGCCGGCCCGCAGGCCATTCTGGCTGCTTCACAGCAGGTGGAGCTCTACGACCGCGACCATGACGCCGAACCCGCCCTTGCCTACGGGATCCATACGCTGCCGGCAGTCAAACTGCCCCCTGACCCTGCGGCAGCGGTGGACGCGATCCAGGCTGCCGTCGCCCGTGCGGCCCGCAGCGGCAAGCTGGTCGTGGGGCTGGGCGGCGAACATACGGTCAGTGTCGGCTTCGGACGCGGGCTGGTCGAGGCGCTGGGCGGCCCGATCACAGTGGTGCAGATCGACGCGCACAGCGACCTGCGCGATCGGTACGCAGGAACACCCTACAGCCATGCCTGTGTTGCCCGCCGCCTGCTGGAGCTGCCGGCGGTCGAACAGGTGCTGCAGCTGGGCATCCGTTCGGTCTGCTCAGAGGAGGTTGCGTACAGCCGTGCCCATCCAGACCGGCTGGGCATCTGGTACGCCGAAGCCGTGCATGACGGCAGCTGGCGTGCAGCCTTCCTCGAACGGGTGCGGGGCCGGCGCGTCTACCTGACCATCGATGTCGACGGGCTGGACCCTGCGGTCGTGCCGGCCACCGGCACCCCTGAACCCGATGGGCTGACCTGGGCCGAGAGCTTGTCGATCTTGCGTGCGCTGAACGTCCATGCAACTGTCGTCGGAATCGATTGCGTCGAGCTGTCGCCTGTGGCCGGCCTGCATATGGCAGACTTTGCCGTCGCCAAGCTGCTCTACAAGGCGATCTCTTACGCAATTTTTTCCCCGATCTAACGATCTGCGGTCGGCGAGCGCTGCATGAACCTGGGCAGCGCTCGCCTTTGTTTCAGGAGGGATCTATGGAAAACGCACAGGCGATCCGGGCCTTTGTTCGCCACCACTACCGACACTTCAACGCTGCTGCGCTGGTCGACGCCGCCGAAGGATACGTCTCTTTTCTTGCGCAAGGGGGCCAGATGCTGGTCACTCTGGCTGGGGCAATGAGTACCGCAGAGTTAGGCCTTTCGCTGGCAGAAATGATCCGCCAGGACAAAATCCATGCCATCTCCTGCACCGGCGCCAATTTGGAGGAAGACCTCTACAACCTGGTCGCCCACGACTCCTATGTGCGCGTGCCCAACTATCGTGACCTGACCCCGGAAGACGAACACGCGCTGCTGGAGCGCCATCTCAACCGCGTCACAGATACCTGCATCCCCGAAGAAGAGGCAATTCGACGAATCGAAACGGCTATTCTCGCCGAGTGGCAGGCAGCTGACCAGGCAGGCGAACGCTTTTTCCCCCATGAATTTCTCTACCGTATCCTGCGCAGCGGCAAGCTGGCCCCCTCTTTTCAGATCGACCCCAAAGATTCCTGGCTCATGGCAGCCTGCGAAAAAAATCTGCCGATCTTCGTCCCGGGATGGGAGGACAGCACCTCGGCGAACATCTTCGCCTCGCATTGTCTCAAGGGGAACGTGAAGAGCCCCCACGTCGTCAAGACGGGCATCGAATACATGATGCAGCTTGCCCAGTGGTATTCGGCGACGACCGCCAGAAGCCCGGTCGGCTTTTTTCAGATCGGCGGCGGGATCGCCGGCGATTTCCCCATCTGTGTCGTGCCCATGATGCGGCAGGACCTCGAGCGCGCAGACATTCCGCTGTGGGCCTATTTCTGCCAGATCAGCGATTCGACGACCAGCTACGGCTCCTATTCGGGGGCTGTGCCCAATGAGAAGATCACTTGGGAAAAGCTCGACATCACCACACCCAAATTTATTGTAGAAAGCGACGCCACGATTGTGGTGCCGCTGATCTTTGCGTACGTGCTGGGCAGTTGAACGAACGCCTGCACTGGCAGGGAGCGCCGCCAGT
>JAPLGY010000499.1 GCA_026389955.1 Caldilinea sp.
GCAAAAAGCCCTGCGTGGCCTGGGAAGCGCGCCAACCGGCGTGGGATGTGTGCAACTGGAGGAGAGACAATGTTTGGGATCCACAAGAGTCGACTGTCCGCCTGGCGTATGGCGTTGGGCGGAATGTTCGCCTGGGTGGGGGTGATGGGGACACCGCTGTTTGTTTCGGCGGCGGTGGACAGCTGCAGGGCTGTGCAGCTGGAAGAGACTTTTCTGCCGTTGGTGCCTGCCTACGAACCTGCTCCCAACTGCCGGTATGGCGCTTCGGCCTCTGCTGCCGGCGCCGAGGCCGTAGCTGATCTGCAGATCGGATGGGTGGTGTCGTTCGGCGCCGCTGAACCCGCCTGGCTGCCGGCGGGCGTGATGCATACCCCGATGATCCGTCTGCACCAACTGCGCGATGCATCGGGCCAGCGGTTGGACGCTTACACTGCCAACCCGGCGCTGACAGAAGAGGCGCTGGGCAGCCTGATCGCCGCTGCCCCCGGCGCAGTCTGGATTGTGGGCAACGAAGTCGACCGCCTGAGCTGGCAGGATGACCTGATGCCAGAGATTTACGCGGTCGCCTACCACGACGCGTATCACTTTATCAAACAACAAGATCCGACGGCACAGGTCGCTGTCTCAGGGTTGGTGATGGTCTCTCCCGGACGCCTGCAGTACCTCGACAAAGTCCTCGACGCCTATCGGAAACGATATGGCAGCCCGATGCCGGTCGATGTCTGGACCTTTCATGCCTATATCTTCCCGGAACGGAACGACGATTACTATTATTTAGATCCAGAGACCGGAGAGTGGGTTTTGGATGAAGAGAGCGGAAAAGCTGTCTTTGCCGGGATTGCCAATGGGACGGACCCGGCACTGGCCCTCCAAAAGCCGTACTGGAAACGCCCGCTGCAAGAGCAGCGGACGCTCTGCGAGCGCTCCGACTATTACTGCATCTACGAGCACGACCAGGTCGACCTGCTGGCGCAACAGGTGGTCGCGATGCGTACCTGGATGAAAGCCAACGGCTACCAGAGAACGCCGCTGCTCTTGACGGAGTGGTCGCTGCTGTACCAGTACATGCTGCTGCCGGATGGAACGTGTGCCGTCCAGGACGAGCAGGGAAACTGTTTTACGCCAGAGCGGGTGACACAGTTTCTGCGCAGCTCGGTGGCCTATCTGGAAACTGCCGCTGACAGCGCCTTGGGGTACCCCCTTGACAACAGCCGCCTGGTTCAGCAGTGGGCCTGGTTTACCCTGGACGCGCTCGGCGAAGATGTTTTTACGGTGGGAAATCCTAGTTTGATGGTCGACCCCGTCACCGGGGAGCTGACGCAGATGGGGGTGGAGTATCGTACCCAGATCGCCCAGCGCCCTGTCCAGCCCAATCTGGTGATCGACCAGGTGCGGGCCACCACCACGGCGATCGATCCTCTGACCGGTACCGCTGCCGCACAGCTCAGGGCCCGTGTGCGCAACAACGGCAGCACCCCGACGAAGCAGCCGTTTGAGGTGACTTTTTTTCGAGATGGGGAGTTCACTCAGGAGATCGGGCGTGCGACCGTCGCCGCAGGGTTGGAGGGGTGTGCGGTTACAGAGGCCACAGTGGAGCTGCTTTGGGAAGATCTTGCCCCTGGCGCCTACCCGTTTTCGGCGGTGGCCGATCTGGAGAACCTTGTGGGGTCCGGGGATCTGGCATCGCGGATTGCACATTCGGTGGTGTTGGTGAATTCGAGCGAGTTGTTCCTGCCTGTGCTGCAGCGTTGAGCGCTGCCCGGCAATTGCCCTTCCGCCAGAGCAGCGATGCTGAACGGTGCGCGGGCTGTGGTAGGATGCGTTCATTGCCTGTGCCTTGTTGGCGGTGGTTGTTGGAGAGAAGGAGTCTCACATGTTGACATCTTGTTTTCGTCTGCCCCTGATTGCGAGGGGGACCTTTGCAGCCCTGCTGTTTCTGGCGCTGTTGGGTCTGCCAGCACGGGCCGCCAGCGACGGGCCTGCAGAGCCCCTCTGCCGTTTTGGGGTCAACCACCATGCGGGGGTGGCGCTGAATTCGCTGCCGCTCGGTGCGTTGAACGCCGGCTATTTTATCGATTATCTGGCGGATACAGCGGACAGTCCCCCTGGCATGCAGCAGCTGCGGATGGTTCGCTTCAACCAGCCAGACAAAGAAAGCACCCACTATACGACGACCCCCTCGTTGGCAGCTGTGGCAGCCCTTGCCGAGGCCCATCCTGGCGAAATCTGGCTGGCCGGCAACGAGCCAGACCGCACGATCTATCAGGACGATATGACGCCGGCCGCCTATGCCCGCGCCTACCATGATCTGTACCAGGCGGTCAAAGGGGCTGATCCGACCGCAGTGGTGGTGGCGGGCAATATTGTCCAGGCCAGCCCGCTGCGTATGCAGTACCTGGATCTGGTGCTGGCTGCTTACCGTGCCCGTTACGGCAGTGCGATGCCGGTCGATGGGTGGGGGATCCATACGTTTGTGCTCAACGAACAACTGGGCCAGTGGGGGGCAGAAATTCCGCGCGGGGTGTCTGCTACGGAAGGATGGGTGCTGCGCACGGCTGACAACGCCGATTTTGGCCGGTTTGTCGAGCAGATCACGGGCTTTCGACAGTGGATGGCCGCCAATGGTTATCGCAATCGCCCGCTGTACGTCACAGAACATGGGGTATTGATGCCGGATGGCTATGGGTTTGGTCCGTTTTCACCGGCAGAGGTGAGCGCCTACATGACAAAGACCTTCAGCTATCTGCTCGAGACCGTCGACGTCAACTGGGGCTATCCTGCCGACAACCAGCGGCTGGTGCAGCACGTCTCCTGGTACAGTGTCAACGACAAGTTCAACCCGACTACCTGGAGCGGTTTCAACGGCTACCTGTTTGACCCGAATCTGGGCAACCAACGCTCGCCGATGGGGGATGCCTACGCCAACTTTACGGCCCAGCAGGTCAGCCAGACTGACCTGCTGGTCTCCGAGCTGAATTTCACCCCGGCGGTTCCGCTGACCGGGACACTCCCGATCACGGTCACTGTCCAGGCGGTGGTCGGCAACAGCGGCAACACGGTTTCTAAAAAGGCGTTCAGCCTGCGTCTCTACCAGGGAAACCCTGCAAACGGCGGACAGCTTTTGGAGGGCGCGCTCTACACCGGCACGCTGGCCGGCTGCGGCCAGACTCGAACCTATACCTACACCTGGCGGAATGTGACTCCAGGCCAGTATGACCTCTATGCTGTGGTCGGCGCCGGCGTGGGGGTGACCGATGTACAGCCTGCCAACAACCAGCTGCAGAAAACCCTGCGCTTTGCCGAGAAGCTGCTTTTTTTGCCGATCCTCAGGCGACAGTAAAGGCGTTAGAAGGTGAGAGCAGACGGGGCGTCGAGGAGAGGGCCAGGACAAGACCGAGGG
>JAPLGY010000564.1 GCA_026389955.1 Caldilinea sp.
GCGTATACCCAACGCCACAACATCCCATAAACAAACAGGGAAAAACATGCACCCAATGTCAAAGACCAGCCGGCTTCCTCAGATTGTCTTGCTTCTCTTCGCACTCAGCGCGTGGATGACGGCTTGTCGGCCAATCCAGTCCACTGGTTCTGCAACCGATCCCTCTGCCGCAGCAGCAGATTCGGTTGTGCGTCTGACGCTGCTGCACCTCAATGATGTGTACGAGATCATGCCCGTCAGTGGCGGCAAACTGGGCGGGCTGGCACGGGTGACCACCCTGCGCCAGAGATTGGCGGCTGCCAACCCCAATACCTTCGTCACCTTTGCCGGGGATCTGTACACACCCTCCGGGTTGAGCTCAGCCATCGTGGATGGAAGCCCCGTGGATGGAGAACAGGCTGTGGCCGTCATGAACACTGTGGGCATCGATTACATGACCTTTGGCGACCACGAATTTCACGTACGCCACGAAGATGAATTCTATGCCCGTCTGGCCGAAACCCGCTTCCCCATTCTCTCGAGCAATGTCACCGCTGCCGACGGTGAACCATTCCCAGGGGTGGCAGCCAATGCCATTTTTACGGCGACGAACCCAGCCGGAAACGCCATGCGGGTGGGGATCTTTGGCGTGACCGAACCCATTGGCAAAACACCGGTGGCAATCAGCTATCTCGATCCGATGGAGGCGACCGCAGCCCAGGTGGAAACCTTGCGCGATCAGGTCGATCTGTTGATTGCGTTGACCCACTTTCATGTCACCGAAGACGAAGCGTTGGCACAAGCATTCCCTGAAATTGATCTGATTGTAGGAGGCGACGATCACGAACACATGGCCGTCTCTTCTGGCACCGAGAGCGCACCGATCTACAAATCGGATTCAAACGCGCGCAATGTCTATGTGCTAGAACTCACCTACGATACAGCGACCGCAGAACTCAAGATAGAAGCCGCCCTTGAGCCGATTACTGATGCAATTGCAGACGATCCAAACACCCGGGCTGTGGCCAATGAATGGGTGGAACGCATCTTTGATGCCTACCGTGCAGAGGGCATTGATCCAGCACAGGAGGTTGCGACCACCCCTGTGGATCTGGATGGCTTTGCCACGAGCATTCGCAATTTTCCGACAGCGCTGACCCACCTGGTGGCCAACGGCATGTTGGCACTCGCTCCCGATGCGGACGCCGCCTTTTACCCCAGCGGTTTTCTCCGGTTGGACGATCTGATCCCGGCCGGCAGTACGGTCACCCAATATGACCTGATCCGCATGTTCCCCAACGATTTCACCCTCGTTCCTGTCGAAATGGCGGGAGCCGATTTAATCGGTTGGCTGGACTACAGCCGTTCTCTGGCTGGTTCTGGCAACTATCTGCTCACCTCCGACAATCTCCACTTCCAGGAGGCGACACAACGTTGGGAGCTCAACGGTGAGACGATGGACCCAGACAAGATCTACCAGATGGTCGCCCCGCAGGATGCGCTCGACCCCAGCCTGGCCATCGGCGAAAAGGTGGGCACCCTTCGGCAAGCATTGCTCACTCAACTGCACCTTGAAGCCCTGCGTTGAACCAATCTTCCAACTCATTTCTTTCAATGGACGAGAAACACCATGTCGACACCCTCTCTCAATCAGCCTGACAGACCTGACCCGATGGCTGACTTTCCGGTACAGTGGGCCGATGCGGCCGAAGAGGAACGCACCTGGCTGCGGGATACCGTTCATTTTCCGACAGCCATCACACACATGGATTTCACCCTTTTGGTGAAATCTATGGAGCATGGGATCAACCATGCCGCTGCGACTTATGCGCTGGGTTTTCTCGAAGAGTACAAGTACCTCAACGGGTACGTGTATGAAAGCACAGCACTGCCCCTCCTCTCTGCCGAAGAATCTGCCGCCCAAGCCCAGCGGGCCGAGCAGCAGATCGAGGCAGCTATGGGCGAACTGGGTTACCGCTGGGAACAGATCTGGCTGCCCGAGATTCAAACACATCTGACGACCTGGCAGGAGTATGACCTGGCCAACGCGTCGCTGACGGATCTTCTGGCGCATCTGGCTGCCACTTTGCCAAACTATCGGCGGCTGTGGGAAATTCATTTTTAGCTCTTCTACCCGATGATGCTTACGTTGAACGCGTTTACAGAAATGGTGC
>JAPLGY010000138.1 GCA_026389955.1 Caldilinea sp.
GGACCTGTACCGTGTCACTTGATGGGATGGCCGTGATGGCATGCATGGTGCCGGCCGAACGGGCCTGGGGCAGCACGGTCATGACGGTCGAAGGGCTGGGCACAGCTGCGCAGCTGCACCCGCTCCAGCAGGCGCTGATCCAAAGTGGCGGTGTACAGTGCGGCTATTGTACGCCCGGCTTTCTGATGAGTGCTGCCAAACTGCTCGAAGAACGGCCCCACCCGGATGTCCGCGAGGCAACCGAGGCCTTGACCGGCAATTTTTGCCGCTGCACCGGCTACCATCAAATTGTCGAGGCCGTGGTGCGGGCGGGAAATCCCAGCCGCAGCTCTGACGGGAGGGGGGAAGCAGGAGCTGAATCCAGCCCCGGCGAGAGAGCGGGGGGTTAACGCATGGTCAGCGCCATCACAGCCTTCTGCGCGTGCATGCGGTTTTCAGCCTCGTCGTAGACCACAGACTGGGGGCCATCGATGACGCCGTCGGTGACCTCGATGTTGCGGTCGGCGGGCAGACAGTGCATGTAGATCGCGTTGGGATTGGCCAACGCCATGCGCCGTTCGTCCGTGATCCAGTGGGTGTACTTGCGTCCGATGGCTGCGCTGGCTGCGTTGTCCGACGTCGTCAGCAGCGCGCCCCAGCTTTTGGGGTAGACAATGTCGGCCCCTTTGAAACCAGCGTCGAAGTCGTCGAGAATTTCAAAGCTGCCGCCATGTCTGCGCACATTGTCGGTGGCCTGCTGCACGATGTCGGGCATCAATTTGTATTCTGGCGGATGGGTGAGGCGAACGTTCATCCCGAAGCGGGTCATCTGCAAAATCAGACTCTGCGGCACCGAGATCGGCTTCTGGTAGCTGCTGGCATAGGCCCAGCTGACGTTGATGGTCTTGCCGCGCGGGTCGCCGACCTTCTCGATCAGGGTCATCAGGTCGGCCAGAATCTGGAAGGGATGATAGACGTCGCACTGCATGTTGAGAACCGGTACTCGGCTGGCCTTGGCCACAGCGTTGATGTATTGGTTGCCGATCCCCCAGTCACACTGGCGAATGGCGATGCCATCGTAGTAGCGGCCGTAGATCTCGCCGATCTCTTTTGCGGTGTCGCCGTGGCTGATCTGGGTTGTGTCGGAGTCGATGAACGCGGCGTGGCCCCCGAGCTGGGCCATGCCGACCTCAAAGCTGGAGCGGGTGCGCGTGCTGCTGAAGAAAAAGAGCAACGCCAGCGTCTTGTCGCGCAGCAGTGGGTGTGGGATGCCCAGGGCGCGGTCTCGTTTGAGTTTGAAGGCGACGTCGAGAACGGTGTCGATCTCTTCCTTGCTGAAATCCATGTCGCTGATGTAGTCGCGCCCGCGCAGGTCGGTTTGCATAGACAATTTCTCCTTGGCTCTGTCGCTGGATTGGAAAAATAAGGACACACCCATTCGTTTCAAAACTTAATTCCACTACGGAATGGGGATGTTGTCAAGTGGCCAGACGGAGAAAAATTTATCAAATAACGCTCGACGGGACACCCGTTTTTGAACGACGCGTCACCAAAGCGACGCCGGGGCCACTCCGTGCCTGAGCAGGAATGGTGCGCGCCACCCTTGGATAAGCACTTCGCACCGCTGGCCAGTTGCCGAAGTACCATGCCTCCAATTCCTCGATGGCCAGGCGGTTGACGACCTGCCAATTGTCGGCATCTGCCGTCGTGCGGGTTTGAAGCCCAGCGGCGAGCGCCATGCTGTCCAACTGCTACTTCAGGAGTTGACAGCGATCGTCGTCGCGATCTACAAGCACGATGATTCGCCAGCCCTGTGGCAACCACTGAGCATCGCTGCGCAATCGAGATGGCAACTTCTGCAATAAATCGTCCTTGCCCTGAAATGCATGGACATCAAAAGTGCAATGTTCGGGGAGCAGGCGCGGGAGCAGCGCGCGTACAAACGCTTCGGCCGAAGGCTCCTCTACCAGAAACTCGAGGTGTTTTGTGCCCATCTCATTATCCCTTGCGCTGTAGCAGCGGTGCGCCTTGATTGACCAGTGGGTCGCCAGCGCCTAGTTGCCCTTCCATCCAGAGGTGGCCTGGCAGCGCACCGTTTTCCACAAAGGCCTGCACCCGCGGCACGTCGGACGTGCGCACCGTCTGGGTGTAGCCGTCTTCGTCGCGC
>JAPLGY010000633.1 GCA_026389955.1 Caldilinea sp.
GCTGCATTGGGCAGGTAGACGAGGAATGCAGGTCTAAAAAACCTGCATTCTCTTCCGCTGATGGGGGGAACTGGGTTCTCTACCTCCAGCTCAGATTGGGGCAACGATCCACGGTCTCTGCCAGCGCGTGGGAGACGGCGATTTTGTCCAGCTGCAGCGTGTTGGCAATCCGAACCACGGCTGCACGATTCCAGTCGTCGATCCCGCTGGTCAGCAGTGCAGCCCGCACTGCGTCGTCAAGTGTCGGCAGGGCAATCGGCAGCCGTCCGCTCTCGGGTGTGCCCGCTGCGATCGCGTTGACGTAGGTCGAAACCCGGTCGATTTGCCCCAATCCTGACTCGGTCGTGAAATCAGCCTGCCCGATCCCGATCGCGTTGCCGCCGCCCGTTGGGGTGAGCCCACCCACCACGATCCGGGCGATTGTGGGGCCCCGATAGCCTGGCAGGATCCCTTTGGCGGTGCGTCCGATGATGTTGGGGTCCATGCCAGCCCCGCTGATCTCCTTGCCGATCATGTCGACAATCAACACGTCGATGTGTTCGAAGTGCAGACGCGCCATGTGGGCATAGGCGATCTGCAGCAGCTCGGCCTCACGAGCCAGGATCTGTCTGCGCGGAATTGCTTCCACGATAAAACTTTCGTCGTAAGCGTTCTCCACGATCGCGAGGCCAAAGCCGACGGGCACCTTTTCCAAAATTGCTGCGGCGGTCGTCGGCACCACTGTGTGGAAGCGGGCAAAGGTCTCCTGATGCACGCGAGCGCAGCCTGCATGGTTGGCAAAGCCGATCACCAGCATCTTGCACAGCCCACTCTCCTGGGGTCCGGTAAAATCGGTGTGTGGCTTGACCCGGTTGACCGGGAGAATCCAGTCGGCCTGCAGCGCCTCACGGTCAAAATAGATGGGCATCCCCCAGTTTGTCTCTCCTATCTGGACGACCTCGTTGTTGGAGACCACAGGGGCACCGACGCTGGTTTCGTTCACCCCCAGGTGTTCCAGCACATGGCGCTGCCCTTCGGCGGTGCCGCCGCCATGGCTGCCCATAGCGGGCACCACGTAAGGAGAGAGCCCGCTGGCCCGGCACGCGGCCACTGTCGCCCGCAGCACAGGAACCAGGTCGCGGATGCCACGGCTGCCAGCGCCGATAGCCACCCGCTCCCCCGGGCGGGCCCCCAGTTCCTGCAACCCGCGCGCCACCTCAGCGTAGGCTGTCGCAGAGACATCCGCCAGCTGTGGACGTTCAAAATGTTGGGTGACCGGCCGCAGCTGCGGCAGCGGTCGTCCGGCGATCGTCGATGGCAAGACAGACATGACACATTCTTTCTGTGTAGAAGAAGGGTGATTGGTTGCAAAAAATGCTGCTGTGCACAAGTTTTTTGTCGAGCATTATCGGCCGGTCAGTTCAGCACGCAGTTCCAACGCCGGAGTAAACTGGGGTGCCAGTTCCAGCGCACGTTCTGCTGCATCCAATGCCGCTGCCGGGTCGCCCAGGGCCAGCAAGGCACGGCCCCGCCAGTAAAAGATCTCCTCGACGCTTGTGGTTTCTTCCAAAACGACGTCGCTGATCGCGAGGACATCCTGCGCCCGCCCTGTTTTGACATAGGCCTCAAAGGGGGTGTGCTGGTACCAGAGCATGCGCTTGGGCAGACCGAGCGCACGTGCCTGGTCGAAGGCTGCGGCTGCTTCGGCGTAACGTCCCTGCTCTGTCAGGCTGCTGCCCAGGTTGAACCAGGCAAAACGGTCCGTTTGGTCGGCAGCCAGGTCGGTTCGTGCCTGCTGCTCGGCATCGGCCCACATTCTGCCCTTGTCCAGACCGGCCTGACCCAGGATCGCCGAGACCTGCGCCTCCCGTTCGGGGGGATAGACCAGCAAAAAGGTGTGGTTGAAGACCTTCCACCATTCTGCCAGCTGATCGTAGGCAACGCGTATGCCGCCGTAGGGCTCGAAGGAGACCAGGCCGACAGCGTCGAGCGAATCGTAGAGGGTCCACTGGGCCGTCGCGTCGTCGTAGCCAACCAGCAGCCGGTAGTGGCCGATGCCTTCGCCGACGGCTCGTTCGTACCAGGTTTCGAGCACAACCGGTACCCCGTTGGCCAGCAGCGTGCGCAACAGCAGAGGGTTTCCATTGACCAGCTCGTGTGCGACATAGCCCTGGCTGGTCGCATAGTTGACCAGCTCATACGGGCTGACATTTTTGTCGTCGGGGGAGGTGCGCAGCACCCCGCCGATCGCTGCCTGGCCAAGCGTGCTGCCGTAATAGCTGAGGTTCATTGCCAGCGTCGCCGGCCCACAGTTGTTCCAGGTCTGCCATTCATGGCGGATCCCGGTGAGCTGCACGGCAGCAGGGGGGGCTTCGATCGCCGCAGTCGGCAGGACAGTCTCAGACAAAGAGGGAACAGCGGTCGCTGTGGGCAGCACAAGCAGGAGCGGCTGTGCGGTCGCGAGCTGTGTGGTCGGGGGCTGTGTGGTCGGGGGCTGTGCGGTCGCGAGCTGTGTGGTCGCGAGCTGTGCGGTCGCCTCTGGGGGCTGTGCGGTCGGGGGCTGTGTGGTCGCGAGCTGTGCGGTCGCGAGCTGTGCGGTCGCCTCTGGG
>JAPLGY010000294.1 GCA_026389955.1 Caldilinea sp.
GTCGGATCTGAGCGAGCTAGGTCTGGCTGGCAGACTGTTGTTCTGCTGCGCATTGGGGGCAGAAGCGGGGGTCAGCCAACTCTTCCAGGTGGCGGGTGCAGACGGCAAAGCTGATCTCGACCCGGCTGCTCAGGAAGCGGCGGGTGACTTTGGCTTCGAGGGCCAGATCGCGCGAATTGCTGGCGACCAGGACGGCTGGGACTGGGCAGCTGTCGCAGCAGCTGCGTTTCCAGGGGTGGGCGTTGCTGGCATTGGCTGCCACGAGCCGGCATTCTTCTTTGTGTTTGCCGCGAAAATAGTCGCCGTAGAAATAGCGGCAGCTGACCGGTTTGTTCATGGGTGACTCCAGGGGAGAGGAAGGACGCCAGCCTGCGGCTGGGCGAAGATCCCGCAGCCCTCTGGTTTAATTCTTCCAGAAGACAAAGCCGTCGTCCCCACCATCCTCTTCGTCGTCGTCGAACTCCAGAGAATCCAGGTCGATCAACAGGCGATTGGCGAGCGATTCCATCCGGTCGTTCTGTTCGGGGAGCAGCTGTCCGAACTCATCCTCGAGTGCCAGCAACAGCTCCAGTTCGGCTTCGAGCAGATGGTATTCGCCGTGGAGAAGGGGGGGGCCTGGCAGTTCAGAGAGCCGAAAGGCTTCGAGATAGGCTGCATAGTCTTCACAAAACTCGCCGTCGTCGTCGTCATCGGGGGGGACGTTTTTCCCGGTCGAGTCTGCAAAAAAACCGGGTCGGGACGAGGGGAGACCTGGTTTCTTGTTGCCAAGGGAGGGGGGCTGGTATGCTTTGTTCTTTTTTTGGGCGACCGGCTCATCTTTGGCCGGGACCTGGCGGTCCAGGAAATAGCCAGCGCCGTCGTCGGTCAGGCGCAGGGCGCTGTACTCGTGCAGCACGCTGTGCAGTTCGTCGGGGGGGATCGGGCTGTGGTAGAGCTCGCGACCGACCAGGAGAGCAGCCAGTTCCCAGACCGGGATGACTTTGTCGGTACGGCGGAAATGGCTCATCAGCGTTTCGGCGGCCAGGGCGAGCTGTTGATTCTGTTGGTGGATGGCACCTTCGTCGCGACTTTCGTGCGGCTGCAGGCGGAACCGGTAGTGGCCTTTCACGGCATCTTCGACCAGAATCAGAATATCGTCCTGGCTCTGTCCTCCCTGCGCGTCGATCCACTCGGCGAAGGGGAGACCCAGTCGCAGCGTCCATTGGTTGCGTTCGACCGCAGCCTCGGCGTGAAGGGTCTGCCCCCCCATCAGCTCGACCACGACCTGGCGAAGTTCGGTCTTTTGCCGTTGAAAGAACTGGGGAAAAAAGACTGCATGTTCAAGCTCATCCAGCAGCAGAAAGCCGCGGCGGCTCTCGGCTGCGGTGAGCGGGTGGCGGAAGCTGCTGCCTTGGAGCAGATGGGAGAGCCAGCCGATCTGGCTGGAAGCGACTGGGACGGCCTGGTACAGTTCACGCACGGCCCGGTAGATGGCATCGCGGGCGCCTTTGCCGAGCGGACGTTGACGCTCCACCTGGGCGAGCAGATCGTCGATCGTAAGCGGATGCGGCGAGCTGCTCAGCGCCTGGGTGACACAAATTGTGTAGCTCGGGTAAAGTTTTGATGTTTCCATGCGTATCCTCATCTGATTGTCTACCGCTTATAACAACAAGTATTCCACAAAAACAACAAATTGTCTACCCTCTGCGCTGCAAGTTTCAATCAGAGATCGGTGAGAACGCAGCTGCCTGAGCAGCCTCAATTTTACAGGCCCTCCCTACGCACCCTCTCGCACATCGCCTCACTTCCGACAAAAAACCCCGACCCTTGCGACAAAAAACCCCGACCCCTCCGACAAAAAAACTTGACTCTGATCCACGACTGTTCGGCGATCCGCGCACCCATTTTTTCTATATATTAAAACAATACATAGTCCATTGCAGGGCCATCTCCAACTTTGTTTGACAGATGGCCCTGCGCCACCGTCAACCGACCTGATAAAGTTGTGGATAGCTGCCAGTGACTTCTTCAAATCCTTCTCCCAAAGCCTTACAGCTGTTTTTGCTGCCGTCGATGCAGCAGTACGGGCTGGGCGACCAGCTGCTGGAGTTCCTGCTGCAGCTGGCCACCTTGAACCCGGCGATCGAGCGGGTGGCTGCGGTGACGCTCTGCAAAGCGTACCCGCAGCAGAGTGGAACCCCGATGGAGGAATACATTCACCAGCACAACAGCCATGGCCTGCCAGTCGACCCCATCCTGGCCTTTCATGTCGCGCACGGGGCCCAGATCCGCCCCCCCCGACGACGCCAACCTGGGCAAGGGGGTGCTGGTCGACTATCTTTTGACGGCTGGCCTTACGGAACGATGGGCTGCGGCCAGCAGCCAGAGTATCAACACGCGCTCCCCCGCAAAGTCCTCTCCAGTTCCGGTGGAGAGTGTCAAACTTGAAAAAAGCGTCTGTCTGTCTCAGTGGAGCCCGAAGAAGATCGTCCAGGCGAGGAATCGGTCGAGGCAAAACTGCGCCGGCTGGAGGCGCTGCTAAAAGGACCAGAAAATGGCAGAACGCACAGCACCTGAGCTGATTGACCGGATGATGCGAGCGCTGGATGAAGCCAGCACGCAGCTGGAACAGTACAAACGCAAGGCCATTGAGCCCATTGCCGTGGTTGGGATGGCCTGTCGCTTTCCGGGCGCCGACACCCCGGAGGCCTTCTGGAGGCTTCTTCAACAGGGGGAGGACCGTGTCAGTGAGATTCCCCCTGCGCGCGGGTCAATCGACCACTTTTATGACCCTGTGCCAGCCACACCCGGCAAGTCATACGTGCGTGCTGCGGCTCTGCTTGACGAGGTTGCCGACTTCGATGCTGCCTTCTTCGGCCTGTCCCCGCGCGAGAGCCTCCTGCTGGATCCGCAGCAGAGGCTGCTGCTCGAAGTGAGCTGGGAGGCGCTGGAGCATGCCGGGCTGGCGCCGTCCGCGCTGAAGAACAGCAGAACCGGTGTCTACATCGGTGTGGCACCCAGCCAGTACCATACGCTGCTGGAGGCAGAGCAGCAGACCAGCGCGTACGCCAGTACCGGCAACACCCAAGTATTTGCCTCGGGCCGACTCTCCTATGTCCTGGGGTTGCAGGGCCCCAATCTGGTCATCGACACCGCCTGTTCGGCCTCGCTGATCGGCGTCCATCTGGCCTGTGAGAGCCTGCGCAGCGGCAGCACCGATCTGGCGCTGGCGGGCGGTGTCCACCTGATCCTCTCCGAGACCGAGCTGGTCGCGCTGTCGCAGCTCCAAGCCCTGGCTCCGGATGGGCGCTGCAAGACCTTCGATGCCTCGGCAGATGGTTTCGGGGATGGCGAAGGGTGTGGGATTGTGGTGCTCAAGCGGCTCAGCGACGCGCAGGCGCAGGGCGACCCGATTCTCGCTGTGATTCGCGGCAGCGCCACCAACCATGACGGCGCGAGCAGTGGGCTGACCGTGCCGAGCGGACCGGCGCAGGCTGCCTTGCTGCGTCAGGCGCTGGCGAACGGGGCCGTGAACGTGCAAACGGTCGGGTATGTCGAGGCACATGGGACGGGCACGAAACTGGGCGACCCGATCGAAATGCACGCAATTGCCTCTGTCTACTGCGCCACACCAGAACGCCAGGCGCCGCTGTGGGTCGGGTCGGTCAAGACCAACATCGGCCACCTGCAGGAGGCGGCTGGGGTTGCCGGGCTGATCAAGGTCATCCTGTGCATGCAGCACGGCGAGATCGCTCCCCACCTGCATTTCCGCCAGCCCAATCCGTACATTGAGTGGGATCGTCTGGCTGTCGCTGTGCCGACCGAACGGACGCCGTGGCCTGCTGGGAAAAAGGTCGCTGCAGTCAGTGCCTTTGGGATGGGCGGCTCGAACGCGCATGTGGTGCTTGAAGAAGCCCCAGCCCCCAAAATCCTCACCCAGGCCCAGCTCGAACGGCCCTGCCATCTGCTGGCACTCTCTGCGCGCAGCACGGTTGCGCTGGCCGCGCTCGCACAGTGCCATGCGGACCATCTGCAAAAACAGCCTGGCCTGGAACTCGGTGATCTCTGCTATACGGCAGCGACGGTGCGTGCCCATTTTGCCCACCGAGTGGCGTTTGTCGCAGCTTCGCACGAAGAGCTCCAGAAAGCGCTGGCAGCCTACTGCCAGAAAGCTTCAGGAGAAC
>JAPLGY010000434.1 GCA_026389955.1 Caldilinea sp.
CAGCAGCCACAGCGGCACTGCTCTGGCTGGTCGCCGGCCGGCTGGGCTTCAGCGACCGTACCGGGATGCTGCTCGGCCTGCTGTTTGGGCTGGCCACGATCGCCTGGCCCTATGCCAACCAATTTTTTGGCGAGCCCTTGAGTGCCTTCAGCCTGCTGCTGCTTTTTTACGCCCTGTTGGGCTGGCGTCGGCACCCGTCCTGGGGCTGGATGCTGCTGGCGGGGAGTGCCGCCGGTGTGGTGGTTGCAACCGTCACGGCCCATGCTCTGCTGGTGATGGTGCTGGCCGGCTGGTGGCTGGTCGATGGGCTGCGGCGCCGAGACCTTTCCTCTGCTGCCCGGTGGCGTGCTGTCGGGGCCTTTGCCATCCCGTTGGGGTTCACAGCGTTGCTTCTGGCGATCTACAACACGGTGCGCTTCGGCCACCCCCTGGAGACCGGCTATCACTTTGACGCCGGAGAAGGCTTTACGACCCCGCTTCCGCTGGGGCTGTGGGGGCTGCTGGCCAGCCCCTACCGCGGGCTTTTCTGGCACACACCGCTGTTGCTGGCCGCCTGGGCTGCGTTCATCCCCTTTGTGCGCCGCCTGCGCAGCGAGGGAATTTTGATTGCCCTGCTCAGCACTGTGTTGATCGCCACCTACAGCCTGTGGTGGATGTGGTGGGGGGGCTTCGCCTGGGGTCCCCGCTTTTTGGTGCCGTTGACGCCGTTCTGGATGCTCTGGTTGGCACCGGTGCTCGAACAGGCCGTCCACCCGCCTCGACCGTGGGCCCGCTCCGTGTCGGTCTGGCTGGTTGCGCTGCTGGCACTCCTCTCGGGGGTCGTTCAGGTGGCTGCGGTCAGCGTCAATTTTGTCAATTACGAGATCGCCCTGCGCGGCCTCTACCCAACCGACTGGAACGACCCGCTGCGCCATCCCCCCCCGGCACAAAGTCTGGCCAATTTTCTGGACAGCCCGGTCTTTGGCCAGTTCAAGCTGATGGCCCAGGGGTTTGTCACCCACAGCGACCTGGCCTGGCTGTGGGCAACCGGGGAACCAGCCCAGACGACCGTGCTCTGGCTGGTCGTGCTGATCGGCGGCGCTGCCGTGCTGACCCTGGCTGGCGGGGTGCTGGTCTGGTGGAGAGCGACCTCTGCCCCCCACACGTCTGCGTACACGATCGGTGCCCCGACCTTTGTCCTGGCAGCCGTGATTCCTGCCCTGCTGATCTCAACCTGGGCAGGCGAGGTTGGGCGCCAACCTGAATATGGCCAGAATGGAAACGGCTACCGGGCGATCCTCGCCGAAATTTGCAGCGGTGTCACCGAATCCGACAGCTTTGTCAACGTGGCACCTACCTACTATCAGATCCCCATGAACTGGATGCCCGGCGCCTGTCAGACCGACATTGTCACACTGGGCTATGCGCTCAACAGCCTGGCCTACCCAGAGACCGCCCAAGTGCTCGATCAGGCTGTGCGCAAAAGCGACCGCATCTGGTTTGTGACCAGCGGGGTGCAGGCCAACGACCCGGACAACACCCTGGAACGCTGGCTGGCCGACCATGCCTACAAAGCCACCGACAGCTGGTACGGCGACTTTCGCCTGCTGCAGTACGCCACGGCAGTCCGGCTGGCAGGGGTCGAGGCGAACCCCGTCAACCAGGCGCTGTTGGGCCGTCGCGCCGAGCAGGTCACGGTCTTCTCAGCGCGATCCCCTTCGGTAGGGCTGGCAGGCAAGCCGCTCCCTATCGAGATCGAATACCGGCTTGAGGCCCCGACCGACCAGAACCTACGCTGGTTTGTCCAGCTGCTCAGCGGACAAAATATCCCGCTTGCCTTGCTCGACAGCGGGCCCAACGACAACTACACGCTGTTCAGTTCGCTGCCTGCACGCGAGATTCTGGTCGAGCGTGCCGGGCTGCTTGTGCCCGCCAACACGCCTGAAGGCGATTATCTGCTGATCGCCGGGCTGTACAATCCAGCCGACGAGGCAGCACGCCTGGTCACGATCGACGGGCCCGATTTTGTCTCGCTGGGCGCAGTACGTGTGGTCAAGGCTCGCTAGCCAGGCCAAGGAGCAGAAGGGATGGGCAGACCAGCCGGGCGTTGGCAGCAGAGGTGGATTCGTCGGGCCCGCAATGGCTGGATCTTGCTGCTGGCACTGGCCATCTTTTTTTACGCCCCGATCTTGGCTGGCCTGCGCACCTTTCCAGACGGGGATTTCACCCACCACTTTTTGCCCTTCAACCTCTTTCTGCGCCAAGAACTGGCCGCCGGTCGGCTGCCGCTGTGGAACCCATTCACCTACAGCGGCCACCCGTTTCTGGCCGATATCCAGGCTGCGGTCTTTTACCCGCTGGGCACGCTCTGGGTCGCCCTGACCTTACCGCTGGCCGACGCAGGCACCCGGCTCTATCTGTTGCAGCTCGAAGCGGTCATGCAGGTGGCGCTGGCCGGCTGTTTCACCTATCTGTTGGTGCGCCGCCTCACCGGCCGCCACACAGCCGGTCTGGTGGCAGGGATCTGTTTCGCATTTTCGGGGTATCTGACAGGATACCCCGTGGTACAGCTGGCTGTGCTGCGCACTGCGATCTGGCTGCCTCTGCTGCTTTGGCTGCTGCTGCGAGGCGCTGAAGCGCCTCGACGCTGGGAGCGTTGGTTGGCGGTGGCCCCCGTGGCTGCGGTGGCCTTCCTGGGGGGACATGCACAGACCTTTCTGTACAGCGCCTATACGGCAGCTGCCTGGGCAGCCCTGTTGGCGGTCTGGCAGTGGCGCCGACAGCCGTGGGAGGGTGCAGCGCTGGTGGGCGGGCTGTTGGCGGCAGCGGCGCTGGCGGGCGGGCTGGCTGCCCCCCAGCTGCTGCCCAGCCTGGAGTATGTGCAGCAGAGCGTGCGGGCCAACGTCGATTACGCCTATGTCAGCGGCGGATTTCCGCTGCAGGACACCTGGCAGCTGCTGCTCCCCGGTGTCCTGACCGAGTACTCGCCGCTCTACATCGGCGCGGTCGGGCTGGGGCTGAGCTTTGTGGCAGCAGGCGCCGCAGCACTGCGCAAAGACTGGTCGACGGTCGAGGGGAGCACTCCGGAGCCGGGCAAGCTGCATCACCGCACGGGAGTCTGCTTTTTTGGTGGGTTGGCCTTGGTGGCCCTGCTGCTCTCCTACGGCGGCAACGGCCCCCTCTACCCGCTCTTTTACCAGTCCGTTCCTGGGTTTGATCTGTTTCGAGGTCAGGAACGAGCCGCCTTTCTGGTCGCTTTTGGGCTGAGTGTGCTGGCAGGGTACGGCATGCTGGCGGTACGCCTGCTGCCGCCGACGCTGTGCAGCTGGCTGGCCACCCTCTACGCCGGGCTGGCCACCGCAGCGGTCTATCTGTTTGGCCTGCTCTGGCAGCTGCCTGGCCAAAGCGCAGTCGGACAGCTGCAGTTTCTAGGAGGGGCCGCCCTGACCCTGGCAACGGTCGCCGGCCTGGCCCTGCTGCTGCGTCTGCCCGGCTGGACCCCGCCGCGCACCCAGCTGCTGGTGCTGCTCACCTTCGCCAGTCTCTTCTGGGCCCATGCAGGGACCCAATGGAGCCCCTTTGGCCCGGCGCGCAAAACGCTGCTCGCCCCCGAAGTGATGGCAATTCAGCAGGCTGTCAGCTCCCCAGAGGCCGGAACCCCTGGCCGTGTCTACAACGAATACCGGGTCTACGAAGACTACGGCATGCGCGCCGGGGTCGAGGATGTGTGGGGCGCCAGCCCACTGCGGCTGGCCCGCTACGCCCGGCTCTTCGACAAATTTCCGCTCGACCGGCTGTGGCGGCTGACCGGGGTCAGCCATGTGTTGACCTGGCGTCGCGATCTCTTTGTGCCGGCAACCTTGTTGGCTGAGTTCCCCCAGCAGAATGACACCACCTACCTGCACCGGCTGGAAAAGGCTCCCCCGCGCGCCTGGGTGGTGCACGATGTTGTGGTGGCAGACGACAGCGGCGCAGCAGTATTGCTGGCAGACCACAGTTTCGACCTGGATCGGCGGGGGATACTGCCCACCGACCCAAAAGGTCTGCTGGCAGAAACCTCGCTGGCTGCGCAGGTGCAGCCAGCCCAGGTGCAGCTGGTGCAGAAGGCACCGGGGGTAGTGACAGTGCAGGTGGCCAGCCCCACCCCCGGCCTGTTGATCGTGAGCGAAAACTGGCTGCCAGGCTGGCGGGTAGTCGCCACCCGGTGGCCGGTCGATGCTCCGCCCCCGCTGGATGAGCCGTTGCGCGCCAACCTGACCCTGCTGGGCCTGCCGGTGCCAGCGGGGGAAGTAGAGGTGGAGCTGCGCTACCGGCCCGACAGCGTGCGCTTCGGGCTGGCCGTCGGCGCAGCCAGCGCTGGCGTGCTGCTTGTCGCAGCCGGGGTCGCCGGCCTGCAGCACCGGCGGAGGGGAGCATGACACGCGGCCGGCTGGCCACCCTGACCGTCTTGTTGGCGGCCTTCGCACTGCGTCTGGCCCTGCTCGATTTCCAGGAGCTGCGCGGCGATGAAGCGTTCGGCTATTTTTTTATCCAACGCTCCTATGCCGACCTGACCACCGCGACAATCGATCTGCGCGAGCCCCACCCCTTGGCCAGCTATTACCTGGCCAAGGGATGGTTGGCGCTCGGCGGAGACAGCGAATTTTCGCTGCGTTTTCTGCCGGCCTGGTTTGGGGTGCTGGCAGTCGCTCTGACCGGCCGGCTGGCACGACGCCTTGGCTTGGGACAAGGTACCTCCTTGACAGCAGCTGTGCTGTTGGCCATCAGCCCCTATACGGTCTGGCACAGCCAGGATGCCCGGATGTACAGCATGAGCCTGGCGCTGACCACCGCCACAGTCTGGCTGGCGCTGGAACTGCTGCAGCGCCAGCGGCTGGTCTGGGGGCTGGCCTATGTGGGAAGCGCCTGGCTGGCGTTGCATACACACTACTACGCAACCTTTGTGCTGGGGGCGCTCAACCTGTTTGTGTTGGGACGGGCGCTGTGGGTGCCGTCAACACGTCCGAATCTGCTGCCCTGGTTGGGCTGGCAGCTGGCTGTGGGAGGGCTCTATCTGCCCTGGCTGACCCAGGTCGCCGGCATCGTGGGCGGCTACAGCGGCAACGGCGACTCGCCGGGCTTCCTGGCCATGCTGGAACGCAGCCTGGCGGTCTTTGCGGTCGGCGAGAGCACACCCGCCGCACAGCGCCCCTTCTGGGCGACCCTGGCCGCCCTGTCACTGCTGCTCGGCGGGCTGAAGCTGTGGCTGGGCAGACCGGCGGAGCGCCGAGCCCTGGGTCTGCTGCTCTGTTACCTGGCCATCCCGGTGCTGGCGATCTGGGTGAGCGCATGGAGCCGGCCCATTTTCAACGAACGCTATCTGGTCGCCAGTGCGCCGCCGTTTGCACTGCTGGCAGCCGCAGCACTGGGGGGGCGGCCGTTCCCCAAGCAGACCCGCACAGTGCTGCTGACAGTGCTGCTGACAGCGCTGCTGGCCGGCGCCAGTCTGGGCCTGACACGCTACTATCAGGACCCAGCGTACAGCAAAACGCGCGGCTGGCGTCTGCTGGCTGCAGAATTCGATGTCCTGGGCGCCGGCGTGCCCACCCATGCGGCGCGGATCGCTCAAAACTTTCCAGATCCGACGCTCTGGTACTACTACCGGGGACCCATAGAGCATGTGGTGCTGCCACCAGCCCCTCACGCCGCCGCTGAGGCTCAGATAGAGGTTGAAAAACTGGCACTGTCCGGGGTCAGGCGCGTGCTGCTGCCGCTGCAGCCAGCCCCTAACTGGGATGCTGACCAGCTGGCTGTGGCCGCGCTGACTGCCGGCGGATACACACAGATAGCTGAACGTCAGACTGGCGTCTGGCCACTGCAGATCTGGACCACTGCCGACTTGAACCAGCCCACAGGTGTCGAAGATGGGGATTTCCCCAATGGGGTTCGACTGCTTGGCATGGCCAGGCTCGACCCAGCATTGCCAGGAGGCATTCTGGCACCGACACTCTGGCTGCAGGTGCCCCAATCACTCATGGGAAATACAGCACTCAAGATTACTGTCCAGCTGCTGGACAGCACCGGCCAGCTGGCCGCCCAGCAGGACCGGCCGCTGGCCGGTGGTCAAAGCAAAGGCACAGCAACGTTGCAGACGTTCGGGCTGGCATTGCCGCCTGACCTGGCACCGGGCCGCTACAGGTTGATCGCTGCACTCTATGACAGCGAGAGCGAAAACATGCCGCGCGTACACACCTTGGGCGGTGCCGAGGCTGTCCAACTGGGAAACGCAACGGTGTTGGCCCCCTAAAAACCTGTCAGAGACAGAATCTCTGCCCCTCTGAATAGGTTCCTGGCTGTGCTATACTGAATAGAAGCTTGGCGATCGGCGGGCGATGGAATGAGAGACAGGAAATCGGCGGATGAAGAGCCACCGTTCTTTGTGGGCAGCATTGGCGTTATTGGCCGCTACCAGTCTGGCTGGCGCTGGCTTGATTCGAACGAATCTCTCCCAGCTCCCCCCAGAGGCGACCACACAGCTCGCGACCGCACAGCCCCCAGAGGCGACCGCACAGCTCGCGACCGCACAGCTCGCGACCACACAGCCCCCGACCGCACAGCCC
>JAPLGY010000210.1 GCA_026389955.1 Caldilinea sp.
GGACGGTCTGCGGCAATGGTGCGGGCCGCCTGTTCCGCAATCACCAGATCTCCTTCGCGCGTGTAGCAGTTGTTGAGATAGAACGAGTACTCAAGCGCCTCCGGCCGATTCAGATCGCGCAGCGGCTCCCAGTTATGAAAAAAATAACAACGCCGGCCCGCCCCTTTGGCCTGCTCGACCAGCCCAGGCAGAGGCCGCGCCATGGCTTGCCACTGGTTGGTGACGATCCCGTGGCGCTGCGGCGGCACACTGTGAAAAATAGAGGTGTGGCACGGCAAAGTCACACTGGGTGTTACGCTGCGCGCCTGCAGCGAGCAGGCACTGCGGGCCTGCAGGCCCGCCAGGCTCGGCGCCGCAACCTGCACAAGGGCATCTGGACGCAACCCGTCCACCATGATGAAAACCGTCGTCATGTTTTTTCCTTTTCAAACAACAGGATTCTTTACAGAATGTGCAGCAGCACCCGCCACTCATCCTATTTTCGCACATTCCTGCGATCCCGCAAATTGCAAAATTCTTGGCATCCCATCCGATCGGGGGACGGCCATTTTCACAGCAGAGGCATGCCCGCCGCCGCCAATGTCGCCTTCCGGTCAATCTTCCCAGTCGGCGTCACAGCAAAGCAGGGGGTGAAAATGAACCGACGCGGGGCATGGTGGCGGGGCAATGCCTGGTTGAGCGCCCTGCGCAGCTGCATCTGACCCTCGTCGTCGAGCGCAGCCCCCTCGACGACGAGCACAATTTCCTGGCCGAGCCGCTCATCGGGCTGACCGGCGACAAAGAAACGTCGGCGCGCCAGCCCCAGCTCCGGCTGGTCGGCGGCCAACGCCTCGATGGTTGCCTCGACGCTTTCGACATGCACCTTCACTCCGCCGCTGTTGAGCACATTGTCCCATCGCCCGATCCACACAAATGAACCGTTCGGCTGAAGCTCGACCCGGTCGTTGGTCTGGATCGTGGCGCCAGCTGTCATCGGACCGCGCAGATGCAGACAACTGCGACCATCGACGCCAATGTCGACGCCCGGCAGCGGAACAAAGGCAGGCCCTGCCTCCACACCGTTGAGCCGGCGCAACGCCACGTGCGTCGCCGTCTCGGTCATGCCGTAGGTGTGATAGACCGGCGCCTTGATCTGGCGAATTTGTGTGGCCAGCGCGGGCGACACTGGCCCCCCACCGACCAGGATGGCGTGCATGCTGTCAAGACAGCGGCGGTAGCGCAATGCTCGCACGGTGGCGTCGGGAAAATCAACATCGCTGTCAGAAGCCAGCGCACGATCGAGCAGCGTCTGCAGCTGCAGCGGCACAAACGAGGCCACATCGACGGCAGCGTCGTCAGGCAGCTCGGCCAATGGGTCACTTGCCGGTTCGACGACCACCAGCTTCAGCCCCCACACAAAGCCGCGCACCAGCAGCATCCGGCCAGCAATGTAGCGCACCGGCAGACAGACCAGTGCGGTCATGCCCGCCGTCAGCCCCAGCACCGCGCCGGTGGCGAGCGCGCTGGCCTCCATCTGGCTGCGCGTCAGCCAGATCGGCTTGGGCAGGCCGGTGGAGCCGGAGGTGTGCACCTCGAACAGCTCTTCCCCGCTCAGCCAGGCGCGGCTGAAGTCCAGCACAGCCTGCACCTGCTCGCTGGCCGCCGCGATGTCCACACCCTTCGCCAGCGCCGCTGTGTCCCACCAACGACCGTCGATCCAGATCATCTGACACCTCCACAGAGTAGGCTTCACCCCAGGGCCACTTCGCTGGCGGAACGTCATGCACGCGAAAAACGTGTTGTCCTCCGATAAACGCAATTTTTTCGTGTCCCAAACCGACCAGATGATCGATAGCGGCAATTGCGCCATCCTGTGCACGGCTGGTCACAAAATCCACTTTGGGGTCTTTCAACCAATTTCCAACAGTGACAATCGGAAAATTTTTGCGGGCACGGTCCACGATATACCGATTGTGTTCTGAGGCATTGTTTCGCTGCGGCGGCGCAATGATGAGTCCATCTACGCCGCGCCGGTAGATTTCACGCAATCCCTGCAGTTCTTTGTCCGGATCTCCGTCCGTATTGACGATGATTGTCATATAGCGGTCGCGTTCCAGGCTGTCCTGAACGCCGCGTGCAAGGGTGGCAGAAAAAGGATTCTGGATATCTGATTTCGGAGCATCTGTTTCATGGAAAACGTATGTCTCCCGCCGCCTGAAGTAGCTTGGCCACTCGACGGTTACCGCCTCCACCCAAACAACCACCTGCACAGCCGTGCCACAGTCGGCGTCAACCGCGTGCGGTTGTAGGCGTCAGCCACTTTGCGGATCGCCGCAGCTGCAGTCGGGTAGGGATGGATGACATTGGCCAGCTGACGTAGCCCCAGCCCCCCCGACATGGCAACCGTCACTTCGCTGATCCATTCGCCGGCATGGCGCCCCACGATCGTGGCACCAAGAATCTGGTCCGTCCCCCGCCGGACATGAATCTTCACAAAGCCCTCTTCTTCACCGTCGGTGCGCCCACGGTCGGTGTCGGCCAACAGCTGCACATACGTGTCGACAAAGATGCCCGCTTTTTCCGCTTCCCAATCATACAGGCCGACATGCGCCACCTCCGGGTCGGTGTAGGTCACCCACGGAACGATCAGGGCGCTCAGCTTCTTCTTGGGGCCGGGAAAGAGCGCGTTCTGCAGCACGATGCGCGCAGTGGCATCCGCCACGTGCGTGAATTGGAAACGGGAAACCACATCCCCAGCCCCATAAATATCAGGATTGGTCGTGCGCAGGGTGTCGTCCACCTCGATGCCCCGCAGGTTGCAGGCAACGTTTGCCGCTTCAAGATGCAACCCTTCGACATTGGGCAGCCGCCCCGCCGCCACCAGAATTTCATCGACAACCACCGTCCGTCTGTCACCGTGGCAGTGGTAGGTGAGATGCCTGGCCTCCCCGGCGCGCACAATCTGTTCGATCTCGGCACCCAGCACCAGCCCGATGCCCTCACGCGCAAAAATACGGTGCATCACCGCAGCAGCCTGCGCGTCCTCGCGCCCAAGCAACCGTGGGAGCATATCCAACACCGTGACCTTGCTGCCCAAACGGCAAAATGCCTGTGCCAGCTCCGCCCCGATCGCCCCAGCACCGATCACCGCCAGCCGTGGCGGCAGACTTGTCAAATCCCAGACCTGTTCGTTGGAGAGGTAGCCTGTTTCAGACAGACCAGGAATTGGCGGCACGGCAGGCCGCGACCCCGTGGCAACCATCGCCTTGCGGAATTCGAGGGTCTGACCGCCAATTTCGATTGTGTTGGCGCCGGTGAAGTGCGCCTGGCCGAAATAGAGATCGACGCCGAGCTCCGTCACACGCTGTGCGGAGTCGTGCACACTGAGATCGGCCCGCACACGGCGCATTCGATCCATCACTGCATTGAAATCGACGCTGATCCCGCCAACCTGCACGCCCAAATGCCCTGCACGCGCGATTTCACCCAACACCTTTGCCGAACGAAGCACCGTCTTGGAGGGCACACAGGTGGCTCAGGTAGGGTCCCGCTGAAGAGGCGGGGTGCGGGGTGTCGGGCGCAACGCTGGCCAGAGACGACGCTGAAAAGGTCTGTTTTGCCAGAGCGAAGCTGCAACAGCGGTCGTAAAACTGGCCGCATAGAGCAGCAAAAAAGCTGCTGCAGCCCAGCCGTGGGTGCTGGCAACCAGCCAGGCTGCGGTCGCAGCATAGAGCGCCAGCACAAGCTCGGCCACCATGACGCGATCCAGAGGCAGGGCATAGCTGCTGCCCTGCCAGCGATCGGCGGTCTGTTCGACTCGAAACTTGGGAGTTCGCTGGAAAGCCCCCCCGCGCGTATGCCAGCCTTGCCAGACAGCCAACGAATTGTTGAGGCAGACCCCCATCCCCACCAGCGTGAGCAGAGGCAAGTAGGCCCAGTGGTGCCACCAGCGTGTTCCGTACAGACGTTTTTGCGCCACTGCATAAAGCAGCGGGGGCCCAAGTGAAGTCAACCCCATCAACGACAGCGGGGAGGGCACCTGGCTGCCGAGCAACAACAGCGGCGGTGTGGCCAGCAGCAACAGCAGCAGCAAGGGGTGGATGAGGTAACTGGCCAAGTGCACCAGGGCGGCCAGACGGGTCTGCAGCGGACGGTGGGCTCCCCAGACAGGGCCGGCCAGTTTGCGCAGCGTCTGGATGCTGCCCTTGGCCCAGCGAAACTGCTGGCGCTTGTAGGCTGTGAGCTGGGGAGGGATTTCAGCAGGGGCCACCACGTCGTTGAGATAACACGGCTGCCAGCCAGCAAGCTGGGCACGGTAGCTCAAATCCAGATCCTCACACAGGGTGTCGGCCTGCCAGCCGCCAACCCGGGGGTCCTCCAGGCAGCTTCGCCGCCAGATGCCCGCAGAGCCGTTGAAGCCAAGCAGACAGCCCGCCGCCTGGCGCCCAGCCTGTTCGACGGCAAAATGGCCGTCCAGGGCCAGTGCCTGGCTTTGGGTCAGCGGTGAATAGGTACGGTTGAGGTGCCCCCAGCGGCTCTGGACAAAACCGACCTGGGCCGCCTCGGAGGCCAGAAAGTAGGGGATTGTGCGGAGAAGAAACGTGGGGTCGGGGCAGAAGTCGGCGTCAAAGATCGCGATGAACTGCCCAGTGGCGGCGGGCAGGGCGTTGGCCAGTGCGCCAGCCTTGTAGCCGC
>JAPLGY010000740.1 GCA_026389955.1 Caldilinea sp.
ACCAGCGTGTAAAAATAGGCCAGCTGACCGTCCTGCTTGGGACGCAAGATCCGGCCCAGCCGCTGCGCTTCTTCCTGCCGACTGCCGAAGGTGCCGCTGAGCTGGATCATCACGTTGGCGTCGGGCAGGTCGATCGCAAAATTGCCTACTTTGGAGATGATCAGACGGCGCAGTTCCCCTGCACGGAAACGGTTGTAGAGCTGGCTGCGTTCGCGTGCCGGTGTTTCCCCGGTGATCAGGGCAAACCCGTAGCGTTCCTGCAGCCGCCCCAGCTGCTCCAGGTACATCCCGATGATCAACACCTGGTCATCTTCATGCTTGTGCAGCAGCTGCTCCAGCACGCTGTACTTGGCCGGGCTGGTGGCTGCAATGCGATATTTGTGGCGGGCATCGGCCAGCGCATACTCCATGCGCAGCGCCGGGTCCAGCAAAATGCGCACCTCGACGCACTCTGCCGTCGCAATCCACCCCTGTCGCTCCAGAACCTTCCACGGCACGTCATACTTTTTCGGGCCGATCAGCGAAAAGACCTCGCTCTCCCGGCCATCCTCCCGCACCAGGGTGGCGGTCAACCCCAGCCGACGCCGCGCCTGCAGCTCGGCGGTAATGCTGAAGACAGGTGCAGGCAGCAGGTGCACTTCGTCGTAGATGATCAGCCCCCAGTTGCGCGACTCAAAGATCGCAAAATGTGGGTATTCGTCGCGCAGACTGCTCCCCCGATCTTTGCCCCGCTTGTGATAGGTGATCGTCTGGTAGGTGGCGATGGTCACCGGTCGAAGCTCTTTGCGCTGGCCTGTGTACTCGCCCACCTGGTCAGCGGTGAGGGTCGTCTTGTCGAGCAGCTCACGGATCCACTGTTCGACCGAGATGGCATTGGGGGTCAAAATCAACGTATGGCTGGCGTCCATCACCATCGCCGCCATGCCGACCATCGTCTTGCCGGCGCCGCAGGGCAGCACGATCACGCCCGATCCCCCCCGCTCAGCCCCTCCTGCATAATAGATGGCTGCCGCCTCACTCTGGTACTGGCGCAGCACAAAAGAATGCCCAGCCGCTGTCTGCTCGCGCAGCTGCACAGCCAGCGCATCTCCCTGGGTGTAGCCAGCCAGATCCTCGGCAGGGTAGCCGATGGTGACCAGCGCCTGCTTGATGTGCCCGCGCATCCCCGCCTGCACACAGAGGGTGTGGGGGTCGACCACACGCAAAATGTAGGGCTTCAGCTCCTTGCGCCGCTGCAGCTCGACCAACAACAGCGCATCTGTGGAGGTCATCAGCAGTTGATGGTCGCGCTGGATCAGTTTGACCCGCCCATACCGGCCGATCGACTCGACAATTTCAGCCCGCACATTGGCTGGGATCGGATATTTGGCGTACCGCTCCAACCCCTCCAAGATGGCCTCCGCGTTCAGCCCGGCAGCGGCGGCGTTCCACAACGAAAGCGGCGAGATCCGATAGGTGTGGATGTACTCCGGGCTCTTCTCCAGTTCGGCAAAGCGCGCCAGCATGTCGCGGGCCTCTGCGTAGGAAGGGCTGTCTACTTCGAGCAGCACACTTTTGTCGCTCTGAACAATCACAGGATTTTGTGCTTCAAACATCGTTTGGTTTCGCTTCTAGCCTACAGAGAAGGTCTGTCGGACGACTGCACCCGCCCGCGCGCCACAAAGACCGAAAGGCCCCCGTTGTTGAAGTGCAGGCGGCTCTCCAACGGCAAGCCTACCTGTCCGAGCAGCAGCCGGTCCCCGCACAACAGCGTGAGCTCCCACCCCGGACAGCGCTGGCGCAAGACATGCCCCAGCTGGGCATACAGGTTGCGCAGGTCACGGCCTCCTTGTACGCGCCGGCCGTACGGTGGATTGGTGACCACGCAGCCCACCCCCTCTGGGGGCTCGACAGCAGAGAGAGGCCGGCACGACAAAGCGACCGCAGCCGAGACCCCGGCACGTTCGGCATTGGCCTGGGCAGCCCGGACCGCACCCGCATCTCGATCCGACGCATAGACAAAAACCCGGCCCGCCAGCTGGGCAGAACGCAGCTGCGCCCGGAGGTCTGCCTCTGCCAACAGCCGCTGCCAGCCCTGCGCATCGAACCCAGGCCAGTTCAGAAAGGCAAAAGAACGCTGACGTCCAGGCGCCAGCTGCAACGCCAGCTGCGCCGCTTCGATCGCAATCGTCCCCGAACCGCAGAAGGGATCCACCAGCGGCAAGGGTGGGCTCTCTGCCCCCTCCCAGCCCGCAGCCAACACAAGCCCCGCCGCCAGCGTCTCCCGCAGCGGGGCTTTGGCGGTTGCCAGCCGATACCCCCGACGGTGCAGCAAACTGCCCGACGAATCGACGCTGACCGTACAGCGGTCCTGCACCAGCCGCACGACCACCTGCTGCACAGAAGGGCCCTCCCCCTCTTCGTCGCCTTTGTGCCGCTCCGGACAGATGCCCAGACGATCCCCGATCGCGACGGCGATCCGCTCGGCGACCGCATCGGAATGATACAGCCGCGAACGATGGCAGGTCACCCGCAGATCGACCGGCTGGCCCGCATGCAGATAGTGTTCCCAGCCAAGCTGTGCAGCCCGCATCCGCAGCTGCGCAAAATTTTCAGCATGAAATTCGCCCAGCCGAACCAACAGCCGGCTGGCAGTGCGCAGATGAAGATTGGCCTGATAGAGCGTGTGGAGATCGCCGACCACTTCAACGCCCCCCACCTCCACCTGCGGGGGCTC
>JAPLGY010000054.1 GCA_026389955.1 Caldilinea sp.
CGCCTTCTGTCTTTTCTCCGCTCAAATTGGGGGGGGAAAACGAACTCTCGATCGTTTGGGCCATCCCGGTTTTGCCGACCAGGCGAGCTTTTTCGATAATTTCGATCACGTGGTAGGCGTGGGCGGGGTCGTGGAGCGGGCGCACGCCGTTGCGGATGCAGTGGACGAGGTGGTTGATGCCGTCGGTCCACGGCCAGTTGGGGTCGCTTTCTGGGAAGACCTTCCAGGCGCCTACATCGTTTTGCCAGAGCTCGTAGCCGTCGGGGTCCCAGTCGTCGCCCAGCATCTGGATGGTGCCTTTGCTGCCGTAAATTTCGATGGCAGGGGTGCGGTAGCGTTGGATGGTGAAGCCGGTGGTGACGACGGCGTAGCAGTTGTGGGCGAATTCGATGCAGAGGTGGACATTGTCGTCGGTCTGCACCTCCATCAGCTCGCCTTCGACCACGCGCTGTTGGATAGCGGTGCCGATCAAGCCGGAGACCCGTCGGGCCGGGCCGAGGAAGCCGGTCAGGCTGACAATGTTGTAGACGCCGAGGTCAAACATCGAGCCGCCGCCGGGCTGGTAGAACCATTTGCCCCAGTTGGGGCCAGACCAGCCGTAGAATGCGCGTGCCAGATAAGGGGTGCCGATGTCGCCGTTGTGGAGATGGCGCCACATTTTTTGGTAGGTTGGGCTGAGCAGGACATGGGGGGCAGGGATCAGAAAGCCTTTGCTGGTGCGGGCCAGTTCGACGAGGGCTGCGGCTTCTTCCAGTGTGGAGGCCATGGGTTTTTCGACCAGCACATGTTTTCCGGCTTCGAGTGCGGCGCGTGCCACCATGCCATGTTCGCGCATCGAAGTGGTCACCAGCACCAGATCGACATCTGCGGCAGCTACCACCTCCTCGAAATCGGTGGTGAAGCGTTGGTAGCCATACTCTGGGCCGGTGACGAGCGGTTTGCGATCTTCTTTGATGTCGCAGGCCACTACGGTTTCGACCAGGCCCCGTTGTTTGAGGAGATTGATCTGGCGTGAGTAAGCGTGCTGCATCACGCTGCCACACCCGACGACCCCGATCCGCACAGTGTTGGACATAGACACTCCTTGTTGGGTGGGGGTGGGTGCCCCAGCAGCGGCGCTTCGGTGCCGGTTGGGGGCCCACCCAAAATAAAAAAGTACACAACGGGGCTGGGTCATCCAGAGGATGACCCAGCTGAATCAAGCGGCGATCACGCTCATTCGCTGGATGCTGCCGTTTTGTCGTTCGACGTCACGCCAGCTTTCCAGTCGGAACTTGCAGCGGTCGCTGCGGTAGATGGCCTTGAAATACTCGACGGGCAGATCGTGATCTCCGTAGGTCACTCCTTCGAGCAGGAGCACGGAACTATTGGGGCGCAGGCCAAAGAGAGACTTTTCATAGTCGGTTGCGGCCACAGATTCCAGCGTCTGTTCAGCGCGTCGCAGATGGAGATGGTAGCGGCTTTCCAGGAACTGGTAGAGTGAATTGCTGGCCAGGTCGACGTTTTCCAGCCCTGGGCAAAGTGTGGTGGGCAGCAGGCTGGTTTCGAGGAGGAGGGGTTCTTGGTTGACTTTGCGCAGGCGGATGATTTTGAGGGTCGTCGCTCCTGTGCTGAGCCGCAGGCGGTGGGCTGCCGCAGCAGGGGGGAGGACGATGGCCTGTTCCAGCACCACTGACTCGACGCTGTCCCCGCGTCGTCCGATTTCTTCTGAGAAACCGCGCAGGTGGAGGGCATCGTAGGTCTGTTTGGGTCCATGGACGAACGTGCCGACTCCCTGCCGGACTTCGAGCAGTCCTTCTTGCTGCAGGGAATGGATGGCCTGGCGGACGGTCATGCGGCTGACCAGGAACTGTTCGCAGAGCTCGCGTTCAGAGGGCAGACGGGTGCCCGCGGCCAGGAATCCGCGGCTGATCTGTTCTTTCAACTGCTCTGCGATCTGGTAGTAGAGGGGTACCGGGCTGTTTTTGTCGATCATTTTGGCTGGGACACGCAACACATATAGAGGTCTATACCAATTATGCGGCCAGTATAACATCGGTGTCCAGGGGTGTCAACTCGGTTTTTTGAAGGGGCAGGGCTTTTCAAAAGTCATATGGGTTGAAGTGACAGCCTGAGGGCCTCATCTGGGCGCGGCACGGTCTCTTTCATACGTCCGTCGCAAGAACATGACTGGACTGCCCCATGTTCAACCCAGCGCCCGCTGTGAGCGCTGTGGTTTCGTTCACCTGAATCCTGACTCTATGACAATCAGAAACTTTTCCGACAAAAAACCCTGACTCTGATCCCTGACTGTTCGGCAACCCATGCGCCTGTTTTTTCCGTACAATGGGATTTACGCTCTCGCAGAGCTGTCTCTAGTTTTGTTGACAGAGGGCCTTGCGTCTTCTGAAACCGACCCTAAAAAGCCGTGGAGATCCGCCAGTGACCCCTTCAAATCATTCCCACGAAGCCTTCCACTTTTTGTTGCAAAGAGAGTGGGCCGACGAGTCGCTGACCTGCCAAGGAGCAGTACACCATCCATATGACTTTTGAAAAGCCTGGCGTGGGAGAACGTGGACGATTTTGGCAGATTGGAACAGGATAAGAATTTACATGGCAGGCAGTGTATAATACCGATCTCACGAATGGTTGTGGGTCGAAACAGGCCATTCGCATCGGATGTCTTTTTTAACCATCTTTTCACAAAACACAAAAAAGGAAAATCAGATGAACCTTTACAAAGCACTTCAACGCCTGACACTCTTTTTGCCGGTGGCGCTGTTGTTCACGATGGTGCTGGGCGCTTGCCAGCTGATCCAGCCGGACGCGTCCGCGACCGACCCGGTCGTGGCTGCACCGGTGGAAAGTGCTGACGGTGCAGCGGTAGAAGCCAGCGTTGCGCTCACGGAAACGGCGGCCAGCGTCGCAAGCGTTGCCCCGGTCGATCTTGCGCAGCTGTATGCTGCTGCGCTCCAAGATGCCAAAGTCGCTGAGCCGTCTGAAATTGTGGATACGCTGACAGCGATCACCCCGGACAACGCGGCGTTGACCTGGCAGGAGGACCGGGTGTTGGTGGTGACCTGGACTTCGTGGAAGGGCTATGACGGTTTGGTTGGGCAGGAGACAACTCTGAGGCGTGAGGTCTGGGTGACGGCTGTGCCGCAGCTGCAGAATTTTTGTCAAAGCTATGCAGCGACCGATACCACCCCTTTGATCTTGCGTTTGGAGCAGCTGTTGGGCTTGCCGGTGAACAACGGCAAAACCCGCTTTGTGCAAATGTGGGTCAACCCGGCGGACATGCTGCGTCCCAGCCCCGACGGCGAGGTCGATGATACGGTAGCTGACTTGGAAATGCCTGGCCCCGAACGCTTCCCCTCCCAACAGGAGTATGAATTTCATCGCGACTGGTTCAATTTACAGCTGTCGTTGCAAGCGTACGACGACCCCAGCAAAGGGTATCCCTGGACCCGTCTTGGCTATACGTATGACTGGGGCAACCCAGAAAGCGAAGTCGGGCTGAGCGAATTTGTCATTGCTGCCGGCTCGACTGTTGCCGTCGAGCAGGTTGTCGAAAACGCACTGTATTGTGTAAAGTAATCGGTTCGTACAGCGCTGGCTGCGCCAAGAGCCGGCGACCGTTCAGCGGGATGCATGACCCTCGAGCAGCCGAGTTTCTTCAAGAAACCCGGCTGCTGAGGGTGGGAAGAGATGCGGTCCCAGACTGCACTTCTTGACATTTTGTCGTCTTATCGGCACGAGCACAGCGGCGAAGTTTCTCATCGGCATCGGCTCGCAGATTCTCAACCCATTTTTGCCGGTGATTGCTGCTGGCCTGAACATGAGCGTCGTCGATCTGGGAAGGTTGGTGGGGTTGCGCAGCGCAATGGATATATTTGCTCTGATCCGCGCGCTGCTGCTGTGCGGCGATGCAGGTGCGGATCGCACATGGTGCATGGTTGGCGGAGCAATACGCTCTGGCAACGATACATTCTAAGTACGGAAAGGGGGATTGTTCGATGCGCCAGGATACAGCCAGCCATGCGCGCTGCCTATTCTGGATTGCTTGTTGTCTCTGCACCCTGCTGTCGCCGGCCTCTGTCTTTGCCCGCGTTCCAGCCCCCTCTGTTCGCCAGCCTGTTTCTGGGTTTCAAGACGAGAACGTCTATGTGTTGGAGGGCCGGCTGGGGGTGATCGAGGACGACAGTTTGAGAGGTTACCGTAATCTTTTTGTCGTTGCCCCGTGCACTCGAACCATCGATACTCTGTTTGAACAAGGACAAGCCGGCTGTGCGGTGCTGAAAGAGGTTGAAGAAGAGCGTCTGCTGCGGGTCAACCGGATCCTGGAGTTTTTCTGCAGCGAAGCGCTGCAAAAGCTGTTGGCCGCCGCCTATCATGCCTATGCTGAGGGCGTGGTCGCCAGCCAGCGCACTCCGAATCTGCTGACGCTGCTCAACCAGCTGCGTGAAGAAGATTGGAAAGAAGCGGCAGAAGAGCTGCACACTGCGGCCGCAAACGCTGAGACAGCGCTTGTGCAGGATCTGACAAATACAGCGCCGCTTGCGGCAGCCGTCCAGCTGGCGCTGGAACAGACGGCGGGGGAGCTGTTCGTAGATTCGGTGACAGGCATGGTTTTTGTACCGGTGCCGGCGGGCAAGTTTGAGATGGGAAGCACAGAAGAAGAAGTGGATGCTGCGTTGGCCCTGTGCCACGCCAGCTACGGAAACTGCGAGCGTGGCTGGTTTGCAGTTGAGCAGCCGCAGCACACGGTGACCCTGGATGCGTACTGGATCGGGCAGACGGAGGTGACCAACGCCCAGTTTCAGCAGTTTGTGGATGCCGGCGGCTATGCAACGGAGCGCTACTGGAGCGCTGAAGGCTGGCAAGTGCGCAGTGATGAGGAGTGGGAAGGGCCACGCTGCCTGGAGGATGAAGATCTCAACGCACCCAATCTGCCTGTCGTCTGTGTGAGCTGGTATGAGGCCGAAGCCTACACGCGCTGGCTGAGCGAAGCGAGCGGTGCGGCCATCCGTCTGCCGACCGAGGCGGAGTGGCAGAAGGCGGCGCGCGGCACAGAGGGGCACATCTTTCCGTGGGGAGACGAGTTTGACGGAAACCGGCTCAACTTCTGCGATGCGAACTGCGAGTATGATTGGAAAGACGAGACCTACGACGACGGCTACACCTACACGGCGCCCGTCGGCAGCTACCCTGAAGGTGCCAGCCCGTACGGAGCGCTGGACATGGCTGGGAATGTATGGGAGTGGGTGAACGACCGGTACGACGGCAGCGACTACAGCGTGTCGCCTGGCAGCAACCTGCAGGGGCCGGCGACGGGCAAGTTCCGTGTGCTGCGGGGCGGGTCGTGGAGCAACATTAGCAGCTTTGTGCGCTCTGCCTTCCGGCTTATCAGCGCCCCCGACGACTGGAGCAGCGTCAACGGTTTCCGTTGTGCCCGCTCGCAGTGATCCTGAACTTCTGTCTTCTGAATTTCTGGAAGGGGGGGCGAAGTTTTTGGTGGGTTCTTTCGATTTCTCGATCTGGTGGCGGCGCTGCAACAGAGCAACGACTTGCAGAGCAACATTGGGATTGGGCTGGATGTCGATTGTGTGAAGGCACGATTTAAGACGCCAGCGGCTGAAACTGGCTGTTCGACGTTGAAAGGAGAGAGATGACGAAGACCTACGTCCACGGATACGATTCACGGGAAGCCACAAGACTGCAAGATCAGGCATCTACTCTTGTGGAATTGCTGCATTCCGATACCTTTTATCCAGCGGGAAGCCGTGTATTGGAGGTCGGTTGCGGTATTGGGGCTCAAACCTTCACCTTGTCTCGCAACAGTCCGGAGGCGTCGATTACATCCGTCGACATCTCTGCAGCTTCGATCGCAGAGGCAAGACGGCGGGCCTTCTCTGCTGGCCTGACCAACGTGCGTTTCGAGCAGGCAGATATCTTCAACTTGCCATTTCAGACGGAATCATTTGATCACGTGTTTGTTTGTTTTGTGTTGGAGCATGTCTCTCGTCCTCTGGAGGGGTTGAACATACTGAAGGAGATGATCGTGCCTGGAGGGACTATCACAGTCATTGAAGGCGATCATGGATCGGCCTATTTCTATCCCGACAGCGTGGCAGCACAGCAAGCCATCCAGTGTCAGGTCGAACTTCAACGTCGCGCCGGCGGCAATGCGAATGTGGGAAGGGCTCTATATCCTCTCCTGTGTCAGGCTGGCTATCATGAGGTTTGCGTGTTCCCTCGGATGGTTTATGTAGATTCAAGCAAACCAGCTTTCGTCGATGGTTTCACAAAGAAGACTTTCACGGCCATGATCGAGGGAGTTCGTAAATCTGCGATCGAAGCTGGCTTGATTGAGCGTGACATGTTCGATCAAGGGATAGCTGACCTCTACAGGACTGCACAAGCAGACGGCACCTTTTGTTATACGTTTTTCAAAGCGTTCGGGGTCAAGCAGAGGCTGCCGGACAATTTGTTGCAGCCGACGGCTCCGTCGCTGTGATGCAGGCGGCGCGCCGCCAGGGCTTCTTGGTCGCGCCCTGCGCTGGATAAGGTTACGCCAGTTTTGGCGTTTTGGGGATACAGACTCAGCCACAAGGCCCAAACAGGGATATCCCCACCAGCGGTGGCTCCTCCAGAACGGCGGAGCGGTTTTGGGCAGTGTTCCAGAGTGGGTCAAAGTATCTGCGCAGCACGGTTGCGCAAAGGGGATCTGTGCGGCCACGGCGTGCGGTTGGATCCATCACTTCACAGAGTGGGCTGCGGGCTATTTTCGGATTTTGGGGAAGGGTGTTATATTTTTGGGAAAACAGAGTATGGGGAGCTCGGGGGGCCGGGCTGAGAGGGTGACCTTTTTGTCACTGACCCAATCAACCTGATCTGGGTAATGCCAGCGGAGTGAATAATTCGATGCAGTGTGCTCTGGCTGTTTTTCTCGGCTGGCTTTATCCAAAGAGGGTAAAGCTTTTTTGTTTGTAAGGAGAGAAGAATGGTCCATCTGGCGAAGTGGGGGAGGGGGAGCTGCCTGTTCTTCAAGGCGGTCGCTCTGGGGAGTCTGTTTGTGGTGTTGGTTGCCGGGTGTCAGGCCGTTGGGGTGCCTGCGCAAGAGGCAGGCAGCGAACCGGCGACGCTGGTGCTGGCGACGCACGATTCGTTTGCGATCAGCCAGGAGGTGTTGGCGGCGTTCGAGGCTGCAAACAATGTCCAGGTTCAGGTGCTCATGCTGGGCGATGCCGGTGAAGCGCTCAACAAGATCCTCCTGAGCAAAGAGGCGCCGCTGGCGGATCTGTTTTTTGGGGTGGACAACACATTGTTGAGCCGGGCGTTGGCTGCGGAGGTGTTTGTCCCCTACGCATCGCCGCTGCTGGCTCAGATCCCAGACGAGCTCAAAATGGACCCGCAGAACCGGCTGTTGCCGGTCGACTATGGGTATGTCAACTTGAACGCAGACCGCGAATGGTTTGCTGCCGCTGGTCTGCCGTTGCCGCAGACCCTTGCGGATCTGACGGACCCAGCCTACCGCGGGTTGTTGGTGGTCTCCAACCCAGCCACCTCGTCGCCTGGTCTGGCTTTTTTGCTGGCAACGATCGGGACCTTGGGGGAGGAGGGCTACCTTGATTTCTGGCAGGCGCTTCGGGAGAACGACCTGTTGGTCACCGACGGGTGGAGCGACGCCTATTTCAGCCATTTCACTGTGGGGTCTGGCGGCAGCGGGGATCGCCCGCTGGTTTTGAGCTATTCGACCAGTCCCCCGGCCGATGTGGTCTACGCTGCCGACGGGCGCAGCGAGCCAGCCAGCGTCAATCTTTTTTTGCCGGGCAGCGCGTTTCGCCAGGTGGAATTTGTCGGCCTGCTGGCCGGCGCGGCACAGCCCGAGCTGGCGAAAAAATGGATCGATTTCATGTTGGATGTGGAGTTTCAGTCTGCGATACCGCTGCAGATGTTTGTCTACCCGGCCAATCCGAAGGCGGCGTTGCCGGAGCTGTTTGTGCAGTTTGCCCAGGTTCCACCCGACCCTGTTGTGGTGGAGCCTGCTGCGATCGAGGCCCATCGTGAGCGTTGGGTGCAGGCCTGGGTAGAGCGGATGGCGCGT
>JAPLGY010000141.1 GCA_026389955.1 Caldilinea sp.
AACTGCAGGATTTCGGCGGTATGGCGGTGGCCGGTGGGGGCAAAGCTGCGCATCACCCCGGACCGTTCGGGATGGTGGGTCGCGTCGCTCGACTGGTTTCCTCCTTCGCTGGAACCCACTTTGACCTCGCAGATGACCCCACGCTCGCTGTCGGCGAGCCCGCCGGCAAAGAGAGGGTAGATGGCCAGATTGGTGGCTGTGGCGTTGCAGCCGACACCGCTGATGTAGCGCGCGCCGCGCAGGTCCGCACGGTAGAATTCGGGCAGCCCGTAGACAAATTTTTCCAGCCAGGCCGGGTTGGTGTGGGGCTTTCCGTACCAGCGCAGATAGTCTTCGGGGAGCCGCAGACGAAAATCTGCGCTCAGGTCGATGATACGTTCTGCCAGGGTGGCGTACTGGTCGATTTTTTGCATCGCGCTGCCGTGGGGCAGGCAGAGAAAGAGCAGGTCGCAGGGCAGGAGCTCGCTGGCGCTGACAAACTGCAGGCGGGTGCGTCCCCGCAGATTGGGATGGGTGAAATGCACAAAATTGCCGGCGTTGCGCTCGCTGGTCACCTGTTGGAGGGTGACGTGTGGGTGGTCGAGCAGCAGACGGAGCAGTTCCCCGCCAGTATAGCCGCTGGCACCGACAATCGAAACGGTGAAGGGGGCTCCCATTATGTGCTGGCCCCCGCCGTCAGCGTGACCGGCTGGACAGACGGCCGCTCACTCGACCAGCCATTGGCGGCGGCCCAGCCTTCGCTGCCGACCCGCAGACAAAAATCGACCATTCTGGCTGGGATGTCGACGCCAGTGGGGGCGATGCTGTTGCGAAATTCCATCGTATAGTTGACTTCATTGATCAGCAGACCCCGGTCTGGATCTTCGAAGACGTCGATGGCCACCATTCCCCCCCCGACGGCATTGGCGGCACGCACGCAGATCGCGTTGAGCTCTGGGGTGACTGGGCAGTTGCTGGCTTTGCCCCCGCGCGCGGTGTTGGTGATCCAGTGTTCTGAATTCCGATAGATCGCCGCGATCGTCTCCCCCCCCACCACGAAGGCACGAACATCGCGCAGCGGCTTGCGGATATACTCCTGGATGTAAAAGATCGAGTGGTGGTACGAACCGAGGACTTCTTTGTGTTCCAGGATCGCTTCTGCTGCCTCGCGGTCGTTGATCTTGCTGAGCAGACGGCCCCAGGAGCCGACGGCAGGTTTGAGCACGACCGGGTAGCCGAGCTGTTCGATCGCATTCAGGGCGCTCTCCGGGGTGTAGGCGACCAGGCAGCGGGGCTGCGGCACGCCGGCGGCAGTCAGCGCGCTGGTGGTCTGCAGTTTGTTGCCGCAGGTATCTGCCACCTGTGCGCTGTTGACCGTCTGGATCCCCTGGTCGTTGAGGATGCGCAGGCTGTACAGCGCACGTCCGTGGCTGATACAACGTTCGACGACCACATCGAAGCCTTGGAAGTGCCGTGCATGCGCGGCCGCCGTGATGTCAAAGACCAGCGAATTGTCGTCGACCAGATCCAGCACAACACCCCGCCGGTCAAATTCCTCGAAGAGCAGCTTCTCTTCCGCCCGCACGCGCGAGTAGAGGATTCCGACACGCATCTTATTCGCCCCAGTCTTCTTCTTCTTCAGGCGCCAGTGCCAGTTCGAGCGGGTCGAGGCTGGTCACTTCCAGGTCGACGCCGCAGTCCGGGCACTGCACGATTTCGTTTTCCATCACATTTTTCACCGTGATCTCGGCAAAACATTCAGGACATTCTACCTTGCCAGAAGCTGTTTTGAGCGCCATACACCGTTCTCCTTGTCTGTCCACTTTGAATGAGAAAAATTCGGTCGAGCCCATGGCTCTGTTGGGAGGTTTTTCTCCGGCCCTCTGCCCTTATACCAGCCGGGAGAGGATGGCCTGCGTCATCTCTGCCGTCGTGGCATTTCCCCCGAGATCGGCCGACCAGCAGCCGTCGGCCAGCGTGTGCACCACAGCGCGCTGGACCCGCTGCGCCTGCTGGTTTTCCCCCAGGCTTTCCAGCAGTTGTGCAGCTGCCAACACTGCTGCGCAAGGATTGGCCACCCCTTTGCCGGCGATGTC
>JAPLGY010000565.1 GCA_026389955.1 Caldilinea sp.
GGGGACAACACAGTTTTGACGCAGACATGGGCATACCGGGTTTTGATTGTGGTGGGGGCTGTATTTCTTCTGGCCGGGTGTGCGCTGGGAAGGGGGGGGGGTGCTCCACAGCCGCTGACCGTCTACACGGCGCTGAGCGAGGAAGAAGCGGCCTACTATCTGGCTGATTTTGCAGTGGCCTACCCGGAGGTTGCCGTCGAACTGGTCAGCCTTCCGCTGGAGGCGTTGCGTCAGCGGTTGTATGCAGAACAGGCTGCGCCTCAGGCCGATGTCATCTGGGGGGTGCCGGTGACCATAATGTTGCTCTTTGAGTGGGGCGACCTGTTGCTTCCCTATGCGCCGCAGGGATTGGAGCGGGTTCGTGCGCACTTGCGCGACCCTCGCCCGTTTCCGCACTGGGTGGGCACCAATCTGGCGATTTCGGCGTTGTGTGTCAGTGAAACGATCAACCGGGTGCGCTTTCCAACGGTGCCGGCCAGTTTGTCGGATCTGCTCGACCCTATGTACCGCCGCAGCCTTGTGATGTCGGACCCGGTTGATTCGCCGGCCGGGCTGATTTTTGTGATGACCGTGTTGGACATCTACGGCGAGCAGGGAGGATGGCAGTATTTGGACGAGCTGCACAAGAACATTGGGGTCTATGTGGCGAGCGACGAAGAAGCGTGTCTCCAAGCTGGCCTCGGCGAGTATCCGATCGCGGTCGCGCGTTATTTTGCTGGGGTTCCGAATGTCCGTTTTGTGTATCTGAAAGAGGGGATTGGCTCGGATCTTTTGGCGAACGCGTTGGTGCGCAGAAATCCTGTCCATCCTGCGGCGCAGACATTTCTGGACTGGTCGATCAGCGAAATCGCGATGCGGCTGTATGCGCGTCGGTCTGGGGTCACCGGCGTGGAGACTGGATTTTCTCCTCCTGCGGGTGGTTTTCCTGCGCAGCTGGAAAGCCAGCTGTACGAGCCGGACATCCCCTGGACAGCTGCGAATTTGAACCGGATCCTGGCGGAATGGCAGCGCCGGTATGGGGGGGAGGCCGAGTAGCTTTGCCGTGCCAGTTATTTGAGTGTTTCCATGATTGTGTCGGTGAGTGGCAGATCGAATGTGGGCGGCACACCGAGGTCGGGTGGGGGGGGCTTGTTTTGGGATGTGGTGTGGAGGCGGGCAGGCGGATCGGTCTGCGCCAGATTTGGGGTGGCCCGGTGGAGGGGTGCAGCGAGATACACAACTTTTTGGGGCGGATTGTAGAGATCCTGCACAAGCTGAATGAAGCGATCCGTCGGCAGATCGGGCACCGCTTTACGGAGACGTTCAATTGAATTTTTCTGGCTTTCGCTCGCAAAATGAGCGCCGAGCTTTTCGTGGTGGGCTGTCATGATTTCGTCTGACAAGATTGGTTCGTCGATGACGACAGCATTTTTGATCAAGATCCCGTTCTTTCGGAGTGTGGACCGTGCGCGTTGGGCGAATTGTTGACGAAATGTTGCTTCGCTGGCACCTTTGAAGGGGCTGAGCAGTTCCTGGATGTCGGTTGTCCCTGGAGTGGGATGGGCTGGCTTCAGCTCGCTGACGACCCCTTGAAGCACTTCCGTCAAGATTCTGCTGAACTGGCGTTGGTCAGCGTTGGAGTAGGCCAATTCTTTCTGTTTCTGAAGAAGGGCGATGAGATCCTTTTTCTCCATCTGTTTTGGATCGAGCTGATAGCGATACTTGACGGGGAGGGTGACGTTGACGCCGCTGTAGGTGGATGCGGTGAGACGCGACTCGCCTTCTTGGGAGGATGTGTCCAGTTGACCGATCTCTTGTTCGAAGAGCCACAGCCAATACGTTCGTGACGTGACGAACCGTAAGGAAGCGTCTATTTTGTGTTCGACGACTGCGACGTGGTTGTCGCGCACGGTTCGCACACGTGACAGGCCCCAGAGTGCGAATCCGATCAACAGAACACAGGCCAACATCCAAAGAAGAACAAGATCAGACATACACTTTTGTTTTGACAAACTTGCCGAAGATCGGTGAAAAAATTTCTGGGGATGGGGGGCTGGTCAGCAGCCCTCGTTTCAAGAGAAATGTTGTGGTAGTGGGGGCTGGGTGTTTTCCCTGGACCAGTTCCAGCAGTGCAGCGCGCTCAGCGTCATGCAAATGGGACCATAGGTGCTCGCAGGAGCGGTTGACCTCTGGGTGCTCGTCAGCCAGCCGAAGGAGCTGTTGGGTAGACATTTCCAGATGGGGTCGCAGGGCGTCAAAGACAGCCCTGAGGATGCCGCTGTGGCAGCCGCACAGAGCGCAGAGACGCTTTTGGAATTTGAGTGAGAGCGATAGCCTGGCCTGGCTGAGTAGGGATTCCAGCATCTGGCGGGCATCTTCGTTGCAGTAAGGGCCCAGGGCGCGGATCTCCCGGTGCGGCAACTCCATCAGACGGCTCTCTTGGAACGGTTTGTGGTCAGCCCCTTTGAGTGTCTGCGGCATTCGGTGGGTCAGCACCACGTAGGCCAGGTTGCCTGAACTGCGGTGATCGTCGCGCAGCTGGCGCAGTTCCTCAAAAAATTCTTGCGTCTGGTGACGGATCAGATTTTCAAACTCGTCGAGGAGAAAAATGATTCGTTGGTTGTGTCCGTTGCGGTCAGGGCTTGCGCAGAGGAGCCTGAGCAGGTCACGGAGCTTATAAAAGAGGGGAGTTTCTGGCAGTTGAGGCAAAGAATGTCCCAGCTGTTGAGCAAGCGGATGGAGGGCGATGAGAAGCGCCTGATAGATCTGGTGGGTGGATTGAGTTCCGGTTCCACAGGGAATGTTCAGGAAATGGGTGCGTTCTACTTCGGACTGGGGCAGGTAGCGTGCGCTGACATCTGGCTGTTCGAGAAACTGACAGAGGTTGGATTTGCCGACGCCGGCCAACCCGACCAGGCACAGCGATTTGCCCTGCTCGGTGACCGTGAAGAGGGTCTTCACAATTTCTTGGCGATAGGTTGGCAAATAACGGTTCAAAATCAGCGACATGGGGTACTTGGCGCAGATAGAAATAGTACTTATCAGACCAAAAATAACATACCACACAAGGTGTGGCCTTGTCAACTTGTTTGGGGGTGGTTCAGGACTGTTCGACAAACTGCTAGTAA
>JAPLGY010000134.1 GCA_026389955.1 Caldilinea sp.
TCACTTCGACCTCGATCCCCAGCGACTCGTTGAGCGCAGCGGCGTAGGCCTGGGCGACCGCCAGCGGGGTGGGCCCTTCGGCGCGCAGCTTGAGCGTCAGCTTGGGGAACCCTTCGCCGTTGGGGTACCCTGCTTCGGCCAGCAGCTGCTGTGCCCCTTCCACGTTGAACGCGTAGGTCTCCTGGTGGGCAGAAGAATTGGCGGCTGGGAAGCCAGGCATCAAGAACGAATAGGCAGCCATCCCCTGGCGCTTGACGACATTGGCCAGGATCGTCTCGCGGTCGAGCACGTGGGCAAAGGCCTGGCGCACCAACAGGTTGTCGAAGGGGGGCTGGGAGGTGTCGAAGGCAAAGTAGTAGGTGCGGAAATCGCCGTAGTGGGGGTGATATTGTGCGTTCAGGTCCGGGTCTGCGCCGATAATCTCGAGGTCCGCCGGCGAAAGGGTGCCGCCCCCGTTGACAAAGTCGATCTCATTGGCTTCGTAGGCCGGCATCAGCTGCGAAGGCTGGCCGATGTTGACCACGACAATTCGTTCGATGTACGGGACATTGGTGCCTTTGTAGTCCGGGTTGATCGCATAGACCAGCCGCTGGTCTTTGGTCCACTCGACAAGTTGGTAGGGGCCGGCCGAAACCGAAGTTTCAGGGTTGGAGTTGTAGAGGCCGCCGTGGGCCTCCAGCGCAGCCTTTTGAAAGGTGGCCGAGTAGACCAGCATCGCCGGCAGGAAGGGGGCCGGGGCCTCGGTGGTGAACTCCAGCGTCTGGGCATCCACGGCCCGCACACCGATCTCCTCGACCGGCACTTCGCCGGCCACCGCCTGGGTCCAGTTGCGGATCACCCCCTGGTAATACCAGGAAAAATCCCAGGCATGTTCGGGGTCGGCGCCGTAGCGGAAGGTGGCGACATAGTCGTCGGCGGTGACCGGCGTGCCGTCGTTCCACATCAGATTGGGGTCCAGCTTGAAGGTCCAGACCAGCCCGCTTTCATCGACCGACCATTCGGTGGCGGCCCCAGGGTTGACCTGAAAATCTTTGTCAAGCCGCACCAACGCATCGGAGAGCAGGTCGGTCAGCGAGTCTGCTCGCTCGTAGACCGCCTGGAAGAAATCGATGGTGGTAAAGGTGCGCCAGCCACTGTACGGATAGATCAGTACCTGCTGATCCAACGGGGCTGCATCTGCAGGCAGTTCTCTGCCCAAGCTGTTGACGACCGGGCCGGCCGGCTCGGCGGCTTCCTGCTCGCCGACTGGGGCTGTAGCGGCCGGGGGGGCGCAAGCCTGCAACAGCAGGGCCGTCACCAGCACAAGCAGCAGCAGGGCTGTCCGCTGGGTGCGTGAAGGCAATTTGCTCCAACTCATACTTTTCCTCCATAATCGATTGTGGGTGGATAGATCACTGGCTCAGCAGGGCTTGCCGCAGCATGGACCGGATGGTTTTGTTCCGATCTGGGAACAGGCTGCAAACAATCTGAAAGGCCCACGAAATTGTATCACAGAGCGGGCACACTATCAAGCTGTTGATCGCTCTGCCCAACGGGCTGCGATGTACAGGCAACCTGGCTCTTTGAATTGTCCCTTCGCCGGACAGATCAATTTGGTTGCTGTGGGTGTCCATGCTATACTGTCAATTGAACGGGGCGTAGCGCAGATTGGTAGCGCACTTGAATGGGGTTCAAGAGGTCGGAGGTTCAAATCCTCTCGCCCCGACTGCAGACCCTCCTGCGGCTGTTCGAAGACAGTGCAGGCGAGACCCAAAAAGCTCCCACAGCGTGGTCTGGGGAGCTTTTTTTGGGGAGGGAAGGGTTGAAAAAACAGAAACCGCAGTGATACGCCGTGTCTGTGCGTAACCGACGATGGACAGTCGAGTCAGTCAATTGCCTGGGTTTGGGCCCGCCGATCTGGAGCTTCTCCGCAAGGTAGAGGCTGGTTTGCCCATTACGGCAGATGTCAGCCGGGCCGACGTGTTGCTCTGCACCCCTTTTGGACGACAGCAGGCGCTGGTTGCGGTGCATGCGT
>JAPLGY010000738.1 GCA_026389955.1 Caldilinea sp.
GTGTGCTGCCTTCGATCGGGGGGGAGCAGGTCGAGCGTTTTCTGTACGCGCAGGTACGCCAGTATGAGGGGATGCTGGCGCTGGGGGCATACGCCCATCTTTTGCCCTATACCAGTCGGCAGCAGGCTGTGGCAGCGCAGTTTGATGTGCCCCGTTTTGTCGAAGGTGTCAGCCGGCTGGTGCTCTGTGTTGCACCCGAGCAGGTGCGTGAGGATCTGGCAGCACTGCTTTACAAAAGCGACTGCCAGTGTTCCAGATAGTGCTCGTAGGTAGCGGCGATCAATCTGCTGGCCGGCAGTTCGCCGTTTTTGTCCCTGCGGATCCACTCTGGCCAGTTCAGCGAGAGAATGGCGGATCGTACTGCGGCGTGTACATGGTGGGCCTTATCGGAGACAGTTTCGACGGACAGGCTCTGTGTGCGCGCCGCGTCTGTGGCGTTGACGGCATCGAGCTGCTCCGACGGGTTGTCGTTGGGTGCGAGTCCGAGCACGCTGTGCGCGGGTTCACCGCCGATCAGATGACGAAGCAGGTAGGTTTCCCAGAGGGTGAGGTGGGCAATCTGAATTTTGGGTGACCAGCTGCCGTCGAAGGAAGTGTCCATGGCTGCCTTGTCTGGCAGCACGTTTTGGAGTCGATCCCATTCTCGGTCGATGCGGGCCAGCAGATCTTCTGGGCTGGTGGGCAAGCCGCTGTACTGTGCGAACAGGGTACGGCGAATCATAGCAAGGTGGTTCCCGCCGTGGGCTGCGGAATTGCGCAAAATATCGGCGAGTGAGATTCTGCCCGTTTCGGGGTGGAGGCCACTGCGCTGCCACTCGTCTTCCGCCACTGTCTTCCAAAAGGAGACCCAGCGGGTGTGCAGTCCTTGCAGCAGTTCGACCGCAGCGGAGACACTGGCTGTTCGGCTGTCAGCCAGCGCCACCCAGCCATCCCGGTCATAGGTGGGAAGTGTGGGTTCGCTTTCGGTGAGAATCAGCTTGCAGCGAATGAAATTGTTCATGTGGGAGTCAGCCAGGTGGTGAAGATTCTGGGCGATCGACCACTCTCCTACCAGAAAGGGAGTGGTTGATTCTCGTTCGTCCACAGTTGCGGTCAGGCGGGCCAGTTGGTGGGGCAGGCGGGCCAGTCTATCGATCTGTGCCTGGCGAAGGGCATGAAGTTCATGAGAGGCAGGCATGGCATAGCTCCCTTTTCAAAGAAGAGGCTGGAAGGCTCTCAGTATACAGGCTCTGGTGTTCGGTGCAAAATATGTCGCAGGTGTGTGCTCGGTGGAATGTTTCCTGGGCAGGGTGGGGGTGCTGACTTTCGGATCGAGGCGGCTGGCACCAACTGGCTGGGGGCTGCCTGCGCTCCTCTCCGCTGGTTTCAGCGGACAGGAGCGCAGGCAGGTCTGCTCCGCAGGGACGATGGGCTGGCGGTTTAGAGGGCGAGCATGGTTTCGCTGGGGCGTTTGAGGATCGCCATGCGGATCGCCGTGCGTTCGGCGCCTTCGATATCGACCTCGGTAAAACTGGGGACGACGGCGAGGTCGAAGCCATCCTCGACGAGGTAGCTGCGGGCGATGGTCACAGCTTTGACAGCCTGGTTGAGGGCGCTGGCGCCGATGGCCTGCAGCTCAGCGTATCCTTTTTCGCGCATGATGCCTGCAATGGCACCTGCAACTGATGCGGCTCGTGATTGACTGGAGACTTTGATGAGATCTGCCATAATGTTGTTCTCCTTCGGCAAATCCAGCGAACCGTCTGTGGCGGTGAGCTGGAAACAGTGAGGAAGCGCAGTTTGCTTGCCTCTTTCTGGCTTTAGGATACTGCAGGCTGCGATGATGGGGTGTTGATGTGGGATCAACGATCTTGGGGGTGTTCAAGGCTCTGTGGCCAGCAGGGCTCGGAGCAGGTAGGTGATCGAGACGGCGCCGGGGTCGGGGTGGCCCAGGCTGCGGGCGCCCAGCTTTGCGGCGCGCCCGCGTCGGGCGACCAGGCTGCTGGTGGCGGCTGCCCCTTGTTCTGCTGCGGGCAGGGCTGCTTTCCAGGCCACTGCCAGCGGTTGGTCTGGGGGGTGGGTTGCCAACGCGCGGAGAAAGGGGTAGAGGGCGTCGAGCAGGGTTTTATCTCCGGGCTGGGCTTTGCCGAGTCGTGCTACATGGTCGGCGCCGGCCTGCAGGGCTGCTGTGACAGCGGGCAAGTCACAAGGGCCGTCTCCCAGCTGCTGACCGGCAGTGGCCAGCAGTGCGCCGACCAGCGCGCCCGAGGCGCCGCCGGCATCGGCGAAGGCGGTGCCGGCTTGTTGCAGCAGCTGGCCGCTGCTGCCCGTGGCCCCGGCGAGGGCGGCGCTGGCAGCGCGCAGCCCTCGCACCATGGTGGCCCCGTGGTCGCCGTCACCGGCGGCGGCGTCCAGTCGGCCGAGTTCGGCTTCGTGCTCTACCATCAGCACCAGGGCTTCGGCCAGCCAACGGTGCACCACACACGGGGCAGCAGTGTCCATTCAGATTTTCCTCAAAATTTCGTATAGGCAGCAGAAGTGCAAGGGGCATCGAAGAGGGGCAGCAGCTCGTCGTCGAGCCAGCAGAGCGAGAGTGAACAGCCAGCCATATCGAGCGAGGTGACCATTTCAGCCACGACCGGGTGGTACGGTGTCAGCCCGGCTGCTACCAGCAGCCGGTGGACATCTTTGTAAAGGACGAAGAGCTCTTCGTATTGGGTGGATCCGAGCCCGTTGAGCAAAACGCCGACCCGTGGGGGAAGGGCGGACGGGGCGTTGGCGAGCAGGGTTTCGAGCAACAGCCCGGCGATCTCGTGGGCAGGGCGCAGGTGGCTGGACTGGATGCCTGGTTCGCCGTGGACGCCGAGCCCCAGCTCCATCTGTCCGGGTTCGACGGCAAAGAGCGGCGCAGAGTGGCCGGGCAGCGTGCAGCCGCCGAAGGCGACCCCAAACGAGCGGGTCTGGTCGTTGGCTTTTTGGGTCAGCCGTGCGACGGTCTCCAGGTCATCCCCGCGGGCGGCGCTGGCACCGGCGATTTTGAAAACAAAAAAGTCGCCGGCGATGCCGCGTCGTTCGCTCTCTTCGCCTTGGGGGGCGGAGGCGACATCGTCGGTGACGCGTACGGTGCGCACCTTCAGCCCTTCGGCCTGGCAGCGCTGCTCGGCCAGGTCGAAGTTGAGCACATCTCCGCTGTAGTTGCCGTAGCAGAAGAGCACGCCGCCGTTGCCGGCTGCGGCTCGGGTGACCCGGCAGATCTGTTCTGCCGAGGGTGCGGCGAAGACATTGCCCATGACGGCGGCAGAGGCCAGGCCGGGCCCGACATAGCCGCAGAAGGCAGGGTAGTGGCCTGACCCGCCGCCGATGACCACGGCGACCTGGCTGCGTGGGACAGGCTGGGTGGCGACCACCCCGGAGGCGTCTGGCACACGGCGGACCAGTCGGCCGTATGCGGCCACGAACCCTTCGATCAGCTCTTCGCGGAATTGGGTGGGGTCGTTGTACAGCACGGTCATGGTGGGCTCCTAGATTCGGATGAAGGCGGCGGCCTCTGGCGATTGTCGCAGGGCATCCAGGTCGGCAGCGTTGGGCAGCTGGGGGCGGTCGCGCTGGCTGTTGACGATGCAAAAGAACCCGAGCGGCTCGGCGCCGGTGGGTTGAAACTGGTGCCAGGTCCATGCTGCGACCTGCACCAGGTCATACAGCTGGATGGGGTAAACGGTGTGGCCCAGCAGCACGCGGCCGGTGCCGCGTGCGACCAGCACAGCATGTTCGTGTTCGTGGCGTTCCAGTGTGGAGTAGCCGCCGGGTGCCACCTCGAAGTAGCGCCACTGGAAGGCCATTGTGCTGCCTTCGAAGAGAATCTGGCGGGTGACGTCTTGGAAGCTGCTGCCCTCCTGTTTGTAGGCGTGGAGTGGTGTCTCCTGCCAGCGGCATTGGCCCAGGTGTGTGCGCAGAATCATTGTGCGCCTCTGTGTACATTGTCGACAAAGGTGCGGCTGCGTTCCAAGAGTGCGTCGCCTGCCATGTAGAGGCTGCCGCCGATCAGCAGGATGGTCTCGTTGCCGTAGAAGGTGACCATTTCGCCGACCCGGTCGACCTGCATGCCGCCTGCGGGGACGGGGAAGGCAGGTCGGAGGGGCCCCCATGGCTGGCGCAGATTGTGGGCGAGGTCGAGGCAAGTCTGTGGGCTGTAGGTGAAGCGGCCGCCGTAGTTGGGGTAGATGACGGCGTCGGCGCCGAAGAGCCGAAAAATTTTACCGAAGAGCAGGTCGGGGGCGATGCGCAGTGCGCCGGCGAAGGCTGGGTGGGCCATGACCGCCATGCCCAGCCCGCCGGCCACCAGCTCGTGCATCACGGGCAGGCCGACCAGCATCGGTTCGAGCATCACCATCTGGACGCCGAGGTCGCGGCAGATGTGTGCCTGTTCGGCCAGGGTGCGTGGTCCGCCGAGCAGATTGGGCACGTAGAGGGACTGCCGTCCGGTCTGTGCTGTGGCCCGGGCCACGGCGGCCTGGCAGGCGGCGACGCGTTCGGCAAAGGGAGAAAATGGCTGGTTGGCCAGCCCATGGTCGTCTTTGATGAAGTCGATCCCGGCGCAGGCGAAGGTATAGCAGAGTTCGGCCAGCTGTGCAGAGGGGATGCCTTGCGGTTTGAGTGCGGTGCAGGTGAGTGGTCGGTCGTAGCCATTGACCAGGGCGCGCAGCCCGGCGCAGCCTATCTGGGGTCCGACAAACAGCTCCAACTGCTCGTCGGGGAGAGCGACGTCGGCCAGCAGCACATCGCTTTGCAGCGAGGTATTGCCAAACAGCATGTTGAGCCACTGTGCCGGGTCGTCGCCGGTGGTGGCGCGGGCCAGCTGGATCATGACCTCAAAGGTTTGGGTATTGCCTTCCTCGGCGGTCAGTGGGCGGATCGAAGCGACGCGGCCGAGGATATTTTCGACGATCTGTGGGTCGCGCACTGCGAGGCGGGGCAGTTCCACGCTTTGTTCGAGGGCCACTCCTTCTGCTCGGCTGGCGATCTCTGCGGCGGTCGAGCGGATGTGGTAGGTGACGGTCAGAGAGTCTTGCACAAACTGTTCTCCTCTGGTGGATGGGGTTGTGAATTCAGGCCAGGGTGGTGGCAGAGCGCAGAAAAGCCAGTGTCTGGGGCAAATCGACGATGCCTGCGTCGGAGCCCAGCCCGCCCGCCACAAGCCCGGCGGCGGCAGTGCCCAGCCGTCCGGCTTCTTCCAGGGTCCAGCCTTGGCCCAGTGCGACAATAAAGCCTGCGCAGTAGGCGTCGCCGCAGCCGGTCGTATCGACCACGGGTACCTGGAACGCGGGCAGCCGCAGCTCGCACAGCTGGCCGGCCTCCTGCCAGGCGATACTGCTGCCTTCTGCCCCCATTTTAAAGACAGTGTGGCCGACGCCGCGGTCGAGGAAAAAGGTAATGACGGCATGGCGGTCGTGCAGTCTGCACATCATTCGTGCTTCGTCCAGGTTGGGCATAAAGTAATCGATGAAGGGCAGGCAGGGTTCGATCAGATCGAGCAGGTCGGGGCGGTTGAGGGCGACCAGGTCAAAGGTTGTGGTAACTCCGTGGCTTTTGGCAAATTTGAGTACTTCGACGGTAGGGGGGCCATCGAACCGGGGCATCAGCGAGGTGCCGCCGACATGCAGGAAATCGGCCTGGGCGATTGCGTCGAAGTCAATGTCTTCCAGTGTCAATGCGCCGTTGGCGCCTGGCACATGCAGGGCGGGTCGTTCGCCGTTGGGGCGGATCGGCAGCATGGTTGCCGAGGTTTGGACTCCTGCTTTGCGGCGGAGGTGGTGGGTTTCGATGCCGTAGCTTTGCATTGTATGGACGACAAAATTGCCCAGCTCGTCTTGGCCGAGCGCCCCCATTGCGATGACTCGGGCTCCTAGTTTGGCCAGGTCGATGCTGGTCCCGGCTGCGGTGCCTGCGACGGTGATGCGGATTTCTTCGAGCAGGTCAACGTGTTGGCCGTCGGGGATCTGTGTGACGGGCCGGCCCAAGATATCGACGATATGGATACCCAAGCTGACAACTGTGGTCATACAAACATCATTCTTTCTCTTGTGCTGGGGTGGTCTGTGTCAGGTAGGCTTGAATCTCTTCGACGGTGTTGAACTGCAAGGCGGTCTCGGCGATTCGGGTTGCGTCTGCGGTGTGCAGCTGGCGGATCTGGGCTTTGACGGCTGGGATAGCGGTGGCGGTCATGCTCAGCTCATCGAGCCCGAGGCCGACCAGCAGGGCGGTGGCGCGTGGGTCGCCGGCCAGTTCGCCGCAGATTCCGACTGGGATGCCCTGGGCGTGTCCGGCCTGGGTAGTCTGGCGGATTGCGTGCAGCACGGCTGGCTGGTAGGCGTTGACAAGCCCGGCGACTGCGGCGTTGCCCCGGTCGGCGGCCATGACGTACTGGGTCAGATCGTTGGTGCCGATGCTGAAAAAATCGACCAGTCGGGCCAGCTGTGGGGCCAGCAGCACGGCGGCTGGGGTTTCGACCATAATTCCGCGTTGGATATCTTCGTCGAAGGGGTATTTTTCGGTCTGAAGTTCGGCGCAGATTTCGTCGATCAGGGCATCGACCA
>JAPLGY010000385.1 GCA_026389955.1 Caldilinea sp.
TCGAAGCGCAGACCGTACGCACCGACTTGATCAACAACCTGCTGGTCGATGTGGGCCTGCAAGAGACGCAGCTGGCCACCTTGGAACAGCTGGTGGTGGCCAACGGGTACCCAGGTCTGCTGATCGACTACCGCGGGGTCGATGCCGTGCCCAGCGCACGTGCAGACTATGCCCGCCTGATCGGCCGGGTGGCCGAACGGCTGGCTGCCTACGGCAAGAGTCTGGCAGTGCGCGTCGAGCCGGCCACACCCATCTCTGCCGAGCAGTGGAATACTGGCGGCTACGACTGGCGTGCGCTGAGCCAGGCCGCGGCTACGGTGGTGATTCCGGCACCTGTGGACCCGCGCGCATACGCAGCGGGTGGTGAGCTGGAGCAGTTGCTCGCCTATGCCAGCGACGAGGTAGGGCCAAGCAAGCTGGCAGTTGAACTGGCCGGCTATTCGGTCGAACGCAGCGGCAACTATCTGCTGCTGAAAGGGTACCAGGAGGCACTGGCTCCGCTGCTGGGCACCCTTGAAGCAGAAGCAGGCGCCGACAACAGCGTTTCGATCGATCTGGAGAACCCCCGTCTGCAAGGTCAGGTGCAGTGGGACGAGACGCTGGGCATCTATTCTTACACCTATCTGGACGACCAAGGCATGGAGCGGACGGTGTACATCGAAACGGCCGGCAGCCTGGGGCGCAAACTCGACCTGCTGCGCCGCTTCAACGTCACCAATGTGACAATTCAAATGCCCACCAACGGCGATATTGACCCTGCTACGCTGCAGGTGCTGCAGCAGTTCCAGATGGGAGAGATGACCTCCTCGGCGCCGCAGGCCCAGATGGCGGTCGCCTACACCCTCTACGGAGAAGATGGCAGCGTGGTCAGCCAGCAGATCCGGCCGTTGGAAAGTCCACAAGTTGCCTTCCCGATGCCAGAAGGAAGCGGGACAACCCTGCGGGTCGACGCGCAGCTGGTCAACGCCAACGGGACCGCGCTGACGGCACCCCAGTCTGCCGTCCTCGCTCTGGCGGCCGAAAACGCCCCCCCAAGCGAACAACCCAGCGTCCAGTCCACGCTGTTGTCAGTTGATCAGATTGTCAACGTGCGGTCAGGGCCGGGCACTGCGTTCGATGTGCTGGGGCAGATCAGCGCAGGCCAGAGCCATCCGGTGAGCGGGAGAACCTCTGGCTCCGACTGGTGGCAGATCGAATTCAACAGTGGAAACGGCTGGGTCTTTGGACAGCTGGCCACAGTCAGCGGCACCAGCGACGCAGTGGCTGTGGTCGAAAATCTACCGGTCGTTGCAGCGGCTCCGGCTCCAGCGGCTGCCCCTGCTGCCGCTCCAGCAGCCGCCCCAGCAGCCGCCCCAGCCCCAGAGCCTGCCCCGGTGGCGGCAGCTGCGGCGCCAGCGCCCGTAGCTGCACCGACAGGAGGCGCAGGCTTTGGCTATGGCGTTCAGGTGCATGCCGTCGACAACGGCCAAATCTTCCCGATCCTTGACTCGATCGGCGGGCTGGGCTTCAACTGGCTCAAACAGCAGATTGAATGGAAACGGTTCGAAGCAGACGCCCCCGGCAGAATCGACTGGCCCGGCATGGATGAGATCGTCAACGCCGCCGGCAGCCGCGGGGTGAACGTCATGTTCAGTGTGGTCAATGCCCCAGGCTGGGCACGCGAGTCAGGCTTTGACGGCAGTGTCGGTGGCCCCCCCCAAGATCCACAAACTTACGCCAATTTTGCTGGCGCAATCGCCGGCCGCTTCTGCGGAACTGCCCTCAAGGCGATCGAAGTCTGGAACGAACAGAACCTGCACTACGAATGGGGCAACAAACCCCTCAACCCCGGCGAATATGTCCAGCTGCTGGCTGCGGCCTACAATTCTATCAAAACTGCCTGCCCCGCCATGATCGTGGTTGCCGGCGCGCTCACCCCCGCCGGCAACAACCTGCCCTATGCGATGGACGATTTTACGTACTTGGAGGAGATGTTCAAAGCAGGGGCCAACAACTATCTGGATGTGGTCGGTTCCCATCCCAGCGGCTACAACGTGCCGCCTTCTGTGACCTGGGAGGGCGCCTGCGAAGCCATTCAGAAGACGGGCAACAACTTCAACGGCGCCTGCGACTCCCCCCACCACTCCTGGAGCTTCCGCAGCACCATGGAGGGCTACTACAACATCATGAGGGTGTACGGTGCCGGCAACAAGCAGATCTGGCCAACTGAGTTCGGCTGGGCCGCAGGGGGGGCCATGGACCCCAGATACCGGTACGCCGACGACAACGACTACACCGAACAGGCCCAGTGGACCGTTGAAGCCTATCAGATGATGAAAAACTGGGGATGGGTGGGACCCGCGTTTCTCTGGAACTTGAATTTCCGGGTCGTGGCCAACGGCACCGAAAAAGCCCAGTGGGGGATTGTCGACCCCAACTGGAACCCACTGCCTGTCTATACGGCCCTGGCCCAGATGCCTAAGTAAACTGTCCGGCAGAGGGTCGCCGCGCAATCGAACGCAAGGGCGACGCACGCGTCGCCCTTGCGTTTGTCCAGCGGCAAGACGCTCCCACGCTGCCGACCGATGGGCCAAAATGAAATTGTTTCCAACAGATAGGGGGACACAGTCCCCCCAGCTACCAGGAGGACAAAGCATGCAACGAGTGTCTTGCCCCCCCATTGCGATGTGTCGAATTGTTTTCGCGTGCGCTCTGCTTTGGCTGCTGCTGGCCAGCCATACCCCTGCTTCTGCCCAGGCAGAGAACACCGAACTTGGTCAGATAACAGTGGCTCGCCTCAATCTGCGCACCACCCCCACACTCTCCGCCCCGATCGCTGGCCGGCTGACCCAGGGGACAACAGTCCAGATCCTGGGCCGCAGCGAGGATGGACGGTGGTACCAGGTGAAGACTGTGGACGGGCTGGACGGCTGGCTCTATGCGGTCTATGTGAAAATTGACGACAAAGGGGAGCTGGCGTCTGAGCGCCCCGACGCTGCACCGGTTTCTGCGGCAGCGTCGGGGCAGGGAGCTGCCACGGCCGTCACTACCCCGGCTCGAATGAACGTGCGCGGAGGCCCTGGCACAAACTACCCAGTGGTCGCTTCCGCACCCGCCGGCTCGGTCTACGTGGTGGTCGGAATCAACCCGGCGCGCGACTGGTACCAGGTCAGCGTGCCAGGCCGCCAGGAGCCCGCCTGGATCTTTGCCCGCCTGTCGACACTGAACGGCAGCTTAGAGAGCGTGCCGGTTGCGGAGAACATTCCGGCCCCCCCTGCTCCCGCAGTGGTCCAGACCGCCACGGCTCCCCCCGCAGCCGCCCCCGCAGCTCCCCCCGCCCCCGCCCCCAACTCTTCGACCGGTTTTGGCTACGGGATGAGCGTCAACATGTGGCAGGGCGACGAACAGGGGGTGGCTGACCAGATCAAACAGCTGGGATTCGGATGGGTGAAGCAGCAGGTGCGCTGGGAGCATGCCGAGCCCGAACCCGGTGCCGTCCAGTGGCAGGAGATGGATGCGCTGGTCAACACGATGAACGCCAACGGCATCAACCTGATGTTCAGCGTGGTCACTGCCCCTGGCTGGACGCGACCGTCCCTGGGGGGAACCGGTGGCCCTCCGGAAGACTTTCAGCTGCTGGCCAATTTTCTGGGGGCGATCGCCAGCCGCTACTGTGGCCGGCTGCAGGCGGTGGAAGTCTGGAACGAGCAAAATCTCCGCCGTGAGTGGGGGGGATTCCCGTTGGACCCCGCCCTCTACATGGATCTGTTAAAACGTGCCTACCAGTCGATCAAGGCAACCTGCCCGGCGATGTTGGTGGTCAGCGGCGCCACGACACCGGCTGGCAACAGCGACGTTGCCGTCGACGACATCGACTATCTGCGCGGAATGTACCAAAATGGGCTGAAACAGTACAGCGATGGGATCGGGATTCACCCGAGCGGCTTTGCCAACCCCCCGTCCGCCACCTTCGAAGACTGGGCGGCAGGGACCTACAACGCCCCGTCTCATGTCAACCACCGCAGTTTTTACTTTCTCAGTACGCTGCGCGAATCGCGCAAAGTCATGGAAGCGTACGGCGATACCGCCAAACGGCTGTGGCCGACCGAGTTTGGCTGGGGCTCCACGCCCAACCCGTTCCCCGGCTACGAATACAAGGCTCGAATCGACGAAGCCACCCAGGCACGCTGGATCGTGGATTCTTTCCGGATCATGGCGGATGAGGGCTATGTGGCAGTGCCGATGCTCTGGAATCTCAACTATCCGCGCGATACGGAGATGGGGGCCTTCGCAGTTGTTGGACGCCCTGCCTTTGATGCGTTGCGGGCTATGATGGGCCGCTAGAAAGGGCGGATCAGGTGACGCAGATGCGACGGTTTGTTTCTTTTTTCTTTCTGTTGGCCGCCGTTGGGGCCCTGGCCGCCTGTGGCGGCGACAGCGACCCAACGCCGACACCGACCAAGACGCCTTTGCCTGTCGCCACCCCGACAATTGCCCCCACCCCGACAGCGGCCCCGGCAGCCGCCAATCCGCCGGCAGAAGCGCCCCAGCCTACTGCCCCGCCGGCCCCTGTGGTCGAAAAAGTGGCGCGCGTCGCTGTCGACCAGCTCAACGTGCGCAGCGGGCCCAGCACCACAGATGCCATCGTTCGGCTGGCCAATACCGGCGAAACCTTCAGCCTGCTCCGCCAATCCGAAGATGGCCAGTGGCTGGAACTGGGCGAAAATGGGGCTTCGATCGGCTGGGGCGCTGCCGAATTCATGGCGGTCGAAGAACGAGTTGTACAGCCCGCCGCCGCACAGCCCGCCGCCGCACAGCCAGCCGCACCGGTCGCCGAGCAGCCTGCTGCACCGGC
>JAPLGY010000235.1 GCA_026389955.1 Caldilinea sp.
CAGGAGCAGACGGCAACATTGGGCGCTGTGCTGGCCGGGGAGTTCCCAACGGACAACAGAGCGTCGCAGACATTGCTGTCTGCTCCTGCCCCTTCCACAGATTATTGGCCGAAGACCTCGGCGGCGACCGTTTCGGTTTCAGCCAGGTAGTCGGGGTAGCCGGAGGGGTCGTTCATGAACTGTGCGAACATATTCAACCCGCCTTCGGCCATGGGGGGGGTGGTGGCCAGGTCGTAGTTGAAGGCAAAGACTTCGGCGTCGGCCACCTGTTTGTTGGCCTTGCTCATCACCACGTTGTAGATTGCAGGATCGACCTGCATGCTGGGGGCCAGGGCGCCCTGGGCCTGTGCCCAGTCTGCCTGCACCTGGGGGTCGAGCAGGTACATGAGCAGCTGTTCTGTCTCGGCTTTGTGGGCGGACGCTGCGGTCATGACAAAGCCATCGACCGGCCCCAGTGCGGCGTTGGGCACTCCTGCATCGATCGACGGGAAGGGGAAGAAGTCGTAGTTTTCGCCGGGCACCAGGCCGTTGCCGTTCCAGTAGCCGGTGATCCAGGTGCCCATCAGCGTGATGGCGGCCTGGCCATTGGCGACCTGGTCGGCAGCGTCGGTCCAGTCGTAGGCGTTGGCGTTCTCGACAAAGTAGCCGGCATCGACCAGCGATTTCCAGAGCTCCATGACGGCCATCACCTCGGGGTCGGTGTAGGAAGCTTCGCCGGCCATCAGCCGGGCTCGGTAGTCGGGGCCGGCGGTGCGCAGCATCAGGTAGTCGAACCAGAACTGGGCGGGCCAGCGGTTCATCGAGCCTAGCGCAAACGGGGTGACGCCTGCGGCCTTGAGCTGTTCGGCGAGCGCCATCAGCTCTTCCCAGGTAGTGGGCAGGGTGGTCACGCCGGCTGCGGCCATCACCTCTGGGTTGTAGAACATGCCGACATAGTGGTAGCCGATCGGGAGGAGATACTTGCTTTCGCCGTAGGTGGAAGCGCCCGCTGCGATTCCGGCTGGGATGATCGAGTCCAGGTTATTGGCGGCCCACAGATCGTCGATCGGTGCCAGACGCCCGCCGTCGACGACGAACTGGGTGCGCGCGCCGGCCCAGTAGGAAAAGAGATCGGGCGGGTTGTTGCCGGCGAGGGTCACCAGGATCTGCGTCTTGAAATCTTCGTGGCCCGCTGAATTGTCGAGCGCTTCTGTGCCGGGATGGGCTGCGTTGAAGCCGCTCAGGATTTTGGACATGGCTTCTTTGCCCAGTGTGTCACTGAAATAGTGGATCACGCTCAGCTGCACTGCTTCGCCGCTCTCTGCCGTTTCCTGGGCAGCAGGTGCAGGCACGGCGGTGCAGCCGCTGACCGCCAGGGCAAGCAGCAAAAGCAGGACAACGACACGAATTGCTTGTTTCATGAAACTCCTCCAACCAGGTAAAAAATTGAAAAACGTAAAAACGACGGCTTGGAAACCGGAACTGCACAGTGGAGACAGGGGACAAGCGCGGCCTGCCTGGGCTGGCATGTGGACACAACGGCAAAAGTTTTTATGTTGTACTGCCTGAAAAAAAACTATTTTGTTTCTGATTTCATCCCCATCATACCGAATTGTTTCAGAAAAGTCAAGGCTGATCGAAGGGGAAATCTGTGCCTGGATCGGTAGATTGTGCCAGTTTTTGAAGAGTTTGGCGGCCTGCGCTAGAATGAACTGTGAAAATTTATTTTTTTTATTTTCATATCAGCCTGAAGGCAGCTGTGTCAGAAAGAAGGGGTCATGCGGCGCAAGCAGGAGGTCACCGTTGTGGATGTGGGAAAGGCGGCAGGGGTGTCGCCGAGCACGGTTTCTCGTGTGCTGAATCAGAAGGGATATTACAGCGCCGAGAAGGTGCACAAGGTGCACCGGGCGGTCGAGCAGCTGGGCTATCGTGTCGGCCGCCGAGCGCGTGCGGCGGCTGGCGGCCAGTTGTTTGGGCTGATTATCCCGGACATTGCGAATGTGTTCTACACGGCGCTGGCCGATGCGCTGTTGGAAGTGTTGCACGAGGCGGGGGACGACCTGGTGCTTTGTGTCAACAACGAAGAAGCTGAGACCGACCGTTATTATCTGGAGATACTGCGCCGGAAAGGGGTGGACGGAATTTTTTACACCCATCCGGCGCAGGCGCGCAACTCGGCGTTGGTGCGGCAGCTGGTGGAACAGGGGGTGCCGGTTGTAGAGCTGAACCGGCAGAGCGAGAGAGCGGTGTTGGATGCGGTGCTGCCGGACAATTTTCGCGGGATGCACCAGGCGGTGGCGTATCTGGCGGAGCTGGGCCATCGCCGAATCGGGTTTATCAGCGGGTCGGCGGGGATCACGA
>JAPLGY010000530.1 GCA_026389955.1 Caldilinea sp.
TCTGCCATCAACCGGGCCACCAGTGCCTGGATCGAGACCAGATAGCGGGCAGCTGCATCGATGCTGCTCGTCACTTCGCCGCGCAGCAGAATCTCTCCATGCCCCTGGACAATGCATTCCAAATTGAAGTCGTGCAGGTTGAGCAGCGAATGGCGGTAGGCATCGACATCGGAAAAGGGGGTGGCAATGATCGGGGCTGGCATCATCAGATCGCTGGCAAAGAGGACTTTGTCCTCGCGCACATGGACCACACAGGTGTCCAGGCTGGGGCCAGGGCTGTGCAGCAGGTGGAGCGTCTTGCCCCCTAGCCGCAGGATCATCCCTTCGCTGAAGACGAGTTTGGGAAAGCGAATCGAGACCTGGCGCAGCTCTGGGGTATGTTCGCGGGCCTCGGCCAGCGCCTCGACGCCGTACGTTTTGAGCATCTTCAGACAATTTTCGTGGGCGATCAGATCGGCATTGGGAAACAGATAGGATCCGTAGACATGGTCGGCATGGCTGATCGTGTTGATCACATACCGAATCCCCTGTGGGCAGACTCGGCGGGCAAAATCGATGATCTGGCGGGTTTCTGACGGAAAGGGCAGTGTGTCAATCAGCACCCCTCCTTCGGAGGTCACCACCAGCCCAGCGTTGACCTCCAGGTAGAGACGGCTGGTAAACACCCAGGTGTCGTCCGCCACACGTGTCCGAATGATGCTCACAGCCCCCCACCTTCGCTGCCGTTGAATTCAATGCAACCTTTGACTACGCTTACCGCGTTCTCTATCGTATCATACGAGCACTCTGTTCGTCAAGCAATTAGACATAAAATACATGATGGGGTTGAAGGTCTGTCACCGGGTGGCGACCATCAGCCCGGCTCCGGCCAGCACGAGCAGAGCGGCCAGGCCGACCCAGAGCAGCGAACGGTCGGGGCCTGGCGGGCGGTCGTCGGGCACGGCTGCCAGCGGGGAGACCTGCAGCGGCACAACAGCGTCGTCTGGGGCAGAGAGGGTGGGGGGCGCAGCGCGTGTAGGGGCTGCCAGGGGTGAATCTTGTGCAGGCAGGCGCGGCTCGCCGCCCTGTGTCTGAACGGCGGCAGCGCTGACGGCAGGGGAGATCGGCCCGCAGGTCAGTCCGAGGAAAAGCAGGCAGCAGACAAACAGCGACTTGGGCAATCTGTGCTGGTGAGGGGGCATGGCCACTGTCTTTTCCTAGGGAACGCAGGAGGAACGACCGGCGGCGTTGGCCTGTACAGCCAACGCTTCAAACTGTTGGGTAAAGTGATGCATGATTTGGTTGGGTTCGGCGATGCAATTTTCATCGACCATCAGCCCCAGGATGACTTGGCCGTTGTAGCTGATGATGCTGATGCCCAGGCTGATCTCGCCCGACTGCGGCACCCAGAACATCAGCTGGCGCAGGGGGAGACCTGCGAAATAGATGGGCTGGCGCGGGCCTGGTACATTGGTCAGAACGGCAGAGGCTTTGGCGGAGAACCACAAAGTGACCTGTCGGGCCAGCTCGAGTGGCAGGCTGCCGATCAGGCTGAGCACCTGGTAGACCAGCAGCGGTTCAGGGGATCGTTTGAGCAGGTCCATATGCTGTTTGGTATGGAGCAGGCGCGCGGTCGGATCTGCGCGGCTGATGGGCAACGGCAGGTAGATCAGTGCGAACTGGTTGCCGAGTTCGCGGGTCTGGCTGTCGGGGCGCAGATTGACCGGCACCATGGCGCGGATATCCCCGCTGTCGGGGTCTTCTCCGATTTGCAGCAGATACTCGCGCAATGCTCCAGCCACTGCGGAGACCAGGACATCGTTGACTGTGGCGTCGAACGCTCGTCCGATTGTCTTGATGGTCTCCAGGTTGAAGGGGGCAGACCAGACCACCTGTTTGACGGTGCCCAGGTTGCCTTTGAGGGTTGTGCGGCGATCGGGGCGAAGCAGCAGCAGTTTGGCCAGGATTGCAGCTGCGGTCGCCGAGAAGATTCCCAGTGCCTGGGCTGTGCGGAGCAGGCGGGCGGGGTTTTCGAGGGTCAGCAGCGTCTGGCTGGCCGCTGTTTTGACGGCGTCCAGCGCTGTCGAGGCCACCTGGCGGCTCTTGCGCCACAGCCCAGCGGGGGGGAGAGAGGCGGCAGAGGCGGCCCGGTGGGGCCGCACAGAGTCGGCCAAGGTCTCAGAGGTCATGTTGAGCAGGACCCGGATCAGTGCCATGCCGTCGCCGACGCAGTGGTGGATCCGGCCAAAGAGCACGGAGCTGCCTTTCAACTCGTCGACCAGATAAAAGCGCCAGAGGGGTTTCTGGCGATCCAGCGGTTCGTGGATCAAGCTGTTCACCAGCCGCTGCAGACCCTCTTCCGTCTGTGGTGGGGAGAGCCTACAGAAGTGGTTGCGCAGGTCGAAATGGGGGTCCTGTTCCCAGAAAAGGCGTCCGCCCAGCCCGGCAACGATTCGCTGGCGAAAACGGGCATAGCGCTGGACAAAACGGCTTTCCAGAATTTGGGCGCAGAGGGTGTGGTCGACGATGCCGTCAAACCACATCAATCCGTTGATGATCATTCGATTGGTGTCGCAGTCCATCTCGAACCATACTTTATCGACGCTGGACACCGGGACACGTGTGGAGCTCATGGATTCATCCTTTGGCGCAACCTCTGCTGCGAGCAGTATACCATCGAGCGGCTGGCCCGCCCAACTGCTGCATCGATCCGACCGATGCAGCGGGACAGATCAGCTTCTGTCTCTGGCAGTGCGGGGTGAGAGGGCAGCCCGCCAGCAGAACCACGAATACCGTCAGGAGAACAGTTTGAATTCCCTAGAGCCTGTATTACAATCATTTTCTGCTGTGACAGCCAGAAACATTGTAGATTCTGTCTGTCCGATCGGCGCGATCAAGCGGAACAACAGCGGGTGAGAGTTGTCAGAATTTTTGCGCTCATAGATGGAGAAAGCCATGATTCAGCTCAGAAAGCGGTCAGGCAGGCCAACGTTGATGATCGAGGCTTTGGTGGGGGAGGTGGCCCAGCTGGATGCAGATGTGCCACCTCTGTGGGTTGTTCCGATGGCGGGGCACGTACGCAAGGTCGGCACTGAATTGCAGCAGGCGGTCGACCGCTTTGTGCAGGAAAGAGAGCTGGGGCGCTCCGGCCAGGAACAGATGCAAGCTGTGGTCCGCTACGTTGCACAGGTGGACGAACGCTATCAGCAGTGGGTGCACGACCACATTGATCCGTTGTTGGGGCGTGAACGGTATATGCTTCTGCGTGCCCTGTCCAACGGCCGTGCTGAAGAGCTGAGCCCTGTGCAAAAACAAGCCAATTACCTGCTGGCCTGGGCTGGCTTGGGGGGCGGGCTGACGGTACTGGCTCTGATAGCAGGGCTGCCGACGGGCACGTTGTCCTTGCTGTTTGGTGCGGTGTTTCTGGCGCCAGGGTTTAAACTGGCGTATCAGAAGGCTGTGGTTGAGCGCAAACTGAGCTATGTCCATGTCGGGTTGTTTTACGGTGTCGGCCTCTATGCGACTGGCTATATAGCAGTGGGGGCTGCCAGCCTGCTGATCGTTGCAGGGGCCTACAAGGTTGCTGCGCTCAACGAGGCGATGTTGCGTCAGAAGATGGTGAATATTTTTGGCCAGCAGCCGCGTACGGTCTGGCGGGTCGTCGGCGGTGTGGAGACAGAGATCCCCTTCGAACAGGTTCAGGCGGGAGATCTGCTGGTTTTCGATGCTGGGCAGATGATTCCGGTCGACGGCACTGTTACAGCGGGGGCTGCCTCGGTCGACCAGCAGATGTTGACGGGGGAGATGCAGCCATCTGATAAAGGGAGAGGGGATGGGGTGCTGGCTGCGACCGTTGTGTTGAGTGGCCGGATTTTTGTCACTGTGGAGAAGACGGGTGCTGACACAACGGCAGCCCAGATTGGAGAGATCCTCAACCGTTCTTCGGCCCATCGGCTTTCTATCATGGAGAAAGCAGTGGCCAACGCAGACCGTTGGCTCTGGCCGACCCTGGCCGGCAGCGGGGTTGCCTGGCTGGTGTCGGGTCCGGTGGGTGGGTTGGCGATGATTGGCTGCAACTACATGCTCAATATGGCGGGGCTGATTCCTTTTACCTTGCTGCGTTTTCTCAACCACAGTTCGCAGGCAGGGATTTTGGTCAAAGAGGGGGATGCCCTGGAGAAGCTGAACGCAGTTGACACGGTGCTGTTTGACAAGACGGGGACTTTGACCTTGGAACAGCCCCATGTGGTGCAGGTCTATCCTGTCCAGCCGTATACATCTCAGGAGGTCCTGGCGCTGGCTGCGGCCGCCGAACACCGGCAGGTTCACCCGATCGCCAAAGCCATTCTGGCTGAAGCTGCTGCACAGGCGCTGGCTGTCCCGGCAGTCGAAGAGTCAAGCTATGAGATCGGCTATGGAATCCAGGTGCGTCTGGCAGCCGGCGCACGTCTGGCAGCCGGCGCACAGTTGGACAAAGCGGATGAGCTGCAGTCGATTTATGTGGGCAGTCAGCGTTTTATGGAATTGCAGGGGATTGAGCTCTCCGCAGAGGTGCAGGGGGTTGCCCAGCAGTGCCAGGAGCAGGGCAATTCGCTGGTCTTTGTTGCGTTGGGAAGACAGCTGATCGGCGTTGTGGAGCTGGCAGCGACGGTGCGTCCGGAAGCACAGGATCTGGTAGCTGCCCTCAAGCAGCGCAACCTGCGGCTGCACATCATTTCTGGCGACCAGGAGGCCCCGACGCGACGGCTGGCGACGGAACTGGGGATGGACGGCTACTTTGCCAACACATTGCCCGAGCACAAGGCCAGGCTGGTGGAACAGCTCAAAGCCGAAGGGCGAACCGTCTGTTTCATCGGCGACGGGATCAACGATGCGATCGCGCTGAAGAAAGCAGATGTTTCGATCTCGCTGGCGGGTGCAACGACGGCGGCGACGGACACGGCGCAGGTGGTGTTGATGAACACGGATCTGCGCCAGCTGCTGACGCTCTTTTCCTACGTGGATCTGATGCATGGCAATCTGCGGCAGAATTTCAACGCCATGGCGGCGCTGAGCATCCTGGCAGCGAGCAGCGTCCTGTTTTTGCGTGCCAGCTTTTGGGTTGTCGAATCGCTCTATGTGGTGTCCCTTCTGACGGCAATGACGATTGCCAGCCGCCCCCTCTCCCAGCTGGAAGAGACGCATTCGTCCAGGTTGGTGACGGATGACGGCAGCACTCTCGGGAGCACTCTCCGTCAAATTGACCGGTTGTCGGCATCCGTATACAATAGAGAGCCAGCTGTGGGCGAAACCGATCGGCCTGCTTGAGCGAACCAAAGAAGTAGGGGTCCATTGATGTTGAAGACACACACATGTGGCGTATTGAATCTGACGAATGTCGGCGACGTGGTGACATTGGCTGGCTGGGTCAACCGGCGGCGTGACCATGGTGGGCTGATTTTTATCGACCTGCGAGACCGCTTTGGCATCACGCAGGTGACGGTCGATTCGGAGCAGGCGCCGCTGGCCCACGCAGTCGCTGACCAGGCGCGCAGCGAGTATGTCCTTCAGGTCAAAGGTCGGGTGACGGCGCGGCCTGAAGGGCTGCGCAACCCGAATTTGAGCACGGGGGAGGTCGAACTGATTGCGGAGGAGGTCGCCATTCTCAACACAGCCAAAAATCCTCCTTTCTACATTGCGAGCGGAATGTCGAGCAGCGGCGACGATGTCGACGAGATGTTGCGTTTGAAGTACCGTTATCTGGACATTCGCCGCCCGCGCATGGCCCAGAACCTGGTGCTGCGCCACCGGATCGTGCGGTTTATCCGTGAATTTTTCTCGGATCGCGACTTTATCGAAGTGGAGACTCCTGTTCTGCTCAAAAGTACGCCGGAAGGTGCGCGTGATTTTATCGTGCCCAGCCGTCTGCAGCCGGGCGAATTTTATGCGCTGCCGCAGAGCCCACAACAGCTCAAGCAGCTGTTGATGGTGGCTGGCATTGAACGCTACTTTCAGATTGCCCGTTGCTTCCGTGACGAGGACCTGCGCGCAGACCGCCAGCCTGAGTTCACCCAGCTTGACCTGGAGATGAGCTTTGTCGATGCGAACGACATCCGTGCCATCATCGAGGCGATGTTGATCGAGTTGAGTGCGCTGATCGCCCCACACAAACCGATCCAGACGTTGCCGTTTCCGGTGCTCTCTTATGCCGACGCTGTCGAGGAGTACGGGATCGACCGACCCGACCTGCGTTTTGGTCAGCCGCTTTTCAATGTCAGCGACCTGGCGGCGGCCAGCGACTTTGCAGTTTTTCGCAAGGTGGCCGAGGCGGGGGGCCTTGTCAAAGGGGTGGTCTATCCAGGAGCGAGTGCGCTGTCGCGCCGCGAGATCGACGAGCTGACGGACTTTGTCAAACAGTACGGGGCGAAGGGGCTGGTCTGGATTGGGATCAGCGACGAACCCGATGCTGCGGGTATTTTTGCGCCGGAGAGTCTGCGCAGCCAGGTCACCAAATTTTTCACGCCGGCGGAAATCCAGACGATCGTCGAGCGCAGCGGCGCTGCTGTGGGGGACCTGATCCTGCTGGTCGCCGACCGTGCAGCGGTGGTCAACCCTTGTCTGGCCAATCTGCGGCTGGAGATTGGGCGTCGTGCTCGGCTGATCGACCCCAACCTGCTGGCCTACTGCTGGGTGGTTGACTTCCCGCTGCTCGAATACAACGAGGAGGAGAAGCGCTGGCAGGCTGTGCACCATCCGTTCACCAGCGCCCGTGAGGAAGATTGGGAGCGGCTGGAAAGCGACCCAGGCAGCGTTCTGGCCAAGGCCTACGATGTCATCTTGAACGGTTGGGAGATCGGCGGTGGCAGCATCCGGATCCATCGCAGCGACCTGCAGGACCGGCTGTTTGCGCGGCTGGGGTTGACCAGCGAGCAGACTGAGAGCCAGTTCGGGCATTTGTTGGAGGCCTTTCAGTACGGTGCACCGCCGCACGGCGGCATTGCCCTGGGCATTGACCGTCTGGTGGCCATGTTTGCTGAAGCCTCTACCATTCGCGACGTGATCGCTTTTCCAAAGACGGCGGCCGGCACCGACCTGATGCTTGACTCTCCCTGTGCGGTGACGGAGGCGCAGCTGGCCGAGCTGCATATTGCTCTGCGTCCTCCCAAAAAGTGAGGGCTGGGCAATCTCCTAGAACATTGTTGGGTGCGGTTTGCTTGCAGAGTTTGCTGTGGTATACTACAAATAACTCTACAGTTCACGTGATGAGTCAGCACACGGGGCGAGCCAACACCTTTCTTACGGGAGCATGACAAAAGAACGTGGATGTGTTAGCCGTCCAGGCAAGACGGAAGCGTTCAGTCGGCACCCACCTGCTTATGCAGGTTCGTACCCACTGATTCACACGGTCCTGTAGAGTTTGACAGCCCAAAAAAGGTGCCACTCCAGCCTGGAGTGGCACCTTTTTTGGGCTGGGTTCGTGCAACAGGAATGCCCAACGGCTGTAGATGATTTGAAAGGCAGCCCCTTCACGCGATACAATGTTCTTTATGCCTTTGACCTTACATGCTGCCTGGTTGTGCGGCAGCGAATCTTTTCTGGATGGCAATCTATTTTTTTGGGCCGAATCTCTCGATCCGACGCAGGCTCTGTTTTCGTATGGTGTCCCCCCAGAACAGGGGACTGCCCGGCAGCGTGCTGCAAAAATTCCTTCGCACCCGGGGCAGCTGGCGATCAGCCAGTTGCGTACGTTGCTGGCTGAAGAATTGCCTGGTCTTCCGCTCCCCTCGATGGCGCCCGCTACGGCGACGATCTGGCTGCCCAGCCACAGCGATGCGCCGTTGATGCGGCGCGGTGTGCTGCATGCCGACCGTCAGCAGAGTGCGTCCGGGCTGTCGAACTGGCAGGTCAGCGGGGTGTTGCTGGATGGCTTCTCTGCGCTTCGTTTTTTGAGCCAGCTGCGCCGTCGTCAGCCGGGTGCGGAGAGCCCGGGTCGGTTGAAGCTGGGGAACGACCTGCTTTACTGGAGCAACGCCGCGAAGTTTGCTTTGGAGCTGCTGATCGATCAGCAGTATGTTCCGTCGCTGCAGCGCAGCGGCTCTGCCGGCCTGCAGGCCATCTGGCAGCCAACGTTGTTGGACGATCGGGTGCAGCAGCGTTTTGTCGAACTGGTGGGGACGATGCCTGCGGCCTGCCGGGCCTACAACCTGGAGGATGTGGACGCTGCTCTGTCTGCGGACAGTGTGACCGAGCGGTTTGTGGCGGCGCTGGTGGATGCTGCGATCCGCCGCTGGAGCCAGAGTGTTGTTGGGAGCGGCGGCAGCCCTGTGTTGCGTTGGGTGAGCCAGCTCCATGCTCCGGATCGACAGTTGACGCTGCCGCCCCAGCCCGCTTTTCAGTTTGTCCAGGTGTGGCAGGAGTGGATCGAGCAGCTGCACATTACCAGCGACATCAATTTTCGGATTGCCTTCGAGCTGGTGGAGCCCCTGCTGTCCGTCGAGCCGGAGGGGGCAGCCAGCCAGCCCGAGGTGGCTGGGGCCGCCGATCTCTGGACGCTGGCCTACTATTTGCAAGCCCGCGACGAGCCCCGTGTGTTGATCTCCGCCCGGCAGGTCTGGCTGGCGCAGAATGGCCAGCTGCGCAGCGGCAGCCGTCGGGTCGACCGTCCGCAGGAACGGCTGCTGGCAGGTTTGGGGGCTGCGAGTCGGCTGTTTGCCCCGATCGAACGCAGCCTGCGCTCGTCGCGGCCGCAGGGGGTGGACCTGACGTCCGCAGAAGCCCATCGGTTTTTGCGCGAGGCTGCTCCGTTGCTGGAGAGCAACGGCTTTGGGGTCCTGCTGCCCGAATGGTGGCGTTCGCAGCAGCGGGCGCGGTTGGGGCTGCGTCTGCGGCTGATGGCTGCGGACCGTGCGACGGGCGCAAGCGGTCTACAGGTTCGTTTTGTCTGGGAATTGACGCTAGGGACTGAGCAGCTCAGCCAGGCCGAGTTGGAGGCGCTTTCGGCACACCACGTACCGCTGCTCCGGCTGCATGACCGTTGGATCGAATTTGACCCGCGCCAGGTCCAGGCTGCCAGGCAGTTTCTTCAGGGGCGCCAGTCGGCTGGAACGATGTCGCTTTTGCAGTCGCTGCGCATGGCCCAGGTCTATCTCGACCCTGCTGCGGGCGAGGATCTGGCATCGTTCCTGCTGACAGCCGAGGCAGCTGACCGGCCCGCCCTGGGAGCCAGCGCCCAGCTGCCTGTAGATGCTGTCGATGTAGATGGCTGGCTGCAGCAGGTGTTCGACCAGCTGCGCACCCAGACGCTGGCTGGCGAGCTGGCCGAACCTGCCGGGTTTGTCGGGGAGCTGCGTCCGTATCAGCGTCGTGGGGTCGGCTGGTTGGCCTATCTGCGTCGGCTGGGGCTGGGGGCTTGTCTGGCCGACGACATGGGACTTGGCAAGACTGTGCAGGCCATCGCTCTGCTGCTGGCACGGCCTTTGGAGAAGCTTGCGGCTGTGGGGCCGGCCTTGTTGGTCTGCCCGACCAGCCTGGTGGCCAACTGGCGTCGTGAGGTCGAACGTTTTGCTCCTGCTTTCAAAACCTTGGTGCATCATGGCAGCGGTCGGCTGGCAGGAACTGCCTTTGCTGAGGCTGTGGAGGCCAGCGATCTGGTCATCACCAGCTACGGAACTGCGCGTCGCGACATCGACCTGTTGCGCCCGCTGGTCTGGAGCGACCTGATCCTGGATGAAGCGCAGAACATCAAGAATCCTGGGGCCAAGCAGTCGCAGGCTGTGCGCTGGCTGGTCGCTCAGAACCGGGTTGCCCTGACAGGAACGCCAGTCGAGAATCATCTGAACGAACTGTGGAGTGTGTTTGAATTTTTGAATCCTGGCTATCTGGGCAGCCATGAAGCGTTTCGACAGCGTTTTTTGATCCCGATCGAGCGGTACAACGACGAGCAGCGCACGCAGGAGCTGCGTCGGCTGGTTCAGCCCTTTCTCCTGCGGCGGCTCAAATCGGATCCGTCGATCATCTCCGATCTGCCCGAGAAGAACGAGATGGTCGTCTATTGTTCGCTGACCAGCGAGCAGGCTGCTCTCTATGAGGCGACCGTTCATGCGGCATTGGCAACCCTGGATCAGGCGGACGGCATCCAACGCCGTGGGCTGGTGTTGGCGCTGTTGACCCGCCTCAAACAGATCTGCAACCATCCCGCCCAGTTTCTCAAAGAGGAAGAGCCGTTGCGCCAACGGAGTGGGAAGCTGGAACGGCTGACCGAAATGTTGGAAGAGGCACTTTCTGTAGGGGACCATGCCCTTATTTTTACGCAGTTTGTTGAAATGGGGACCCTGTTGCAGCGCCATCTGCGCGGAGAGCTGCAGTGTGAGGTGCTTTTTTTGCACGGCGGCATCTCAGCAACGCAGCGTGACCAGATGGTGCAGTCCTTCCAGAGCGACGACGGCCCGCCGATCTTTGTGTTGAGCCTGCGTGCTGGCGGTTTTGGGCTCAACCTCACCCGGGCGAACCATGTCTGTTGGACGATTGAACAGCAGAACACAACAGGAGAAAGGGATGGCAGCCCGCACAGCGCCGTCTACATCGGCGGCGGCCTGGGCGCGACGTTGGGCCGAGTTCACGCGCCAGATGGGCAGCAGCACCGATCCGGCGGCGCTGCGTGGGCTGCGGGTCAAACGGCTTGAAATGCAGCCTGGGCAGCTTCTGGCGCAGGTGACCGGACGCACCCGCGTCCCTGTCCAGGTGGAGATCCGCTTTCCAACGTTGACCGACGAGCAGTGGGAGCAGCTGATTGCTGCGTTGGGGACGCAGGCGCTTTTTGTCGCTCAGCTGTTGGCTGGCACCATGCCTGCTGAAATCGAGCAACTTTTTGTCGAGGTCGGGGGGACGCTGCTGCCGTGCAGCGCTGCGGTCGAGCAGGTCTGTACGGCAGGAGATGGGCCAGCCGATTCGGCGCTGGCTCGGCTGGCATTGAGCGTCACCTATGCGCAGCTGGGCGAGATGGTGGCTGAGGACCCCTGGCTGCTGCTGCGTCTGCACGGGCGAGACCGCCAACAGGTGCTTGCGGCTATCCAGGAACGCCGCAACAGCGAGGCTCAGGAACTGGCGGCGCGCGGCGTAGCCGCCGATCTGGAGTGGGGAAGTGCGGAGCCGCATGCGTTTTACACCCCGACCCTTTCCGCAGCCCATGCTGGGACAACGGGAGACACCCGCCTGGACAGCCACCTGGCTGATTTTTGGGGGAGACGCAGGGTAATCGAGGCGGCCCACCACCATCTGGCTCTCCCGACCGTCGAACTGGCTCTGCTGCGCCGTCTGGGGCCCCCTGACCAGACAGTCGAGGGGCAGGCGGCCTATCAGCAGCTGCAGGAGATCTATCACCGGGTGACCCAGCGTGCCTGGGAGATGGCTTTTTCGTCGGCGACAGAGCCGGAGGATGCTGACAGCCAGGAGGGATAGGGTAGAATTAATCTAACCCAAGTTGCCACCTACGCAGTCAGCCATGGCATCTTCAATGTGGTAGACGGTAGAGGCTTTGTCGTCGACACTCCAGGAGTGAGGTGGAAGGTCGAAGTCAAACTGGTCGAGCGCAGAAGTATCGCTGAAGGCACCAG